>NZ_JBEXYL010000026.1:0-108120 GCF_040630895.1 Streptomyces sp. NPDC005728 | reverse complement strand
GCTGACGGCCTGCGGGGTCAGCCCGGTCCGCTCGGCCAGTTCGAGCCGGCTGATGCCCTCCGCCCCGGCCGCCCGCAGCAGATCCAGCACCAGCGCGGTGTTGTGGCTGCGCACCGCGAGGAGGTTCGCTCCCGTCGCCCCGCCGCTCTTCGTCCTGTTCACGCCACCATTCTCCCCACCGCTTGCACTTTGGCAACAGCGTTGCGAAAGTAGGACGCATGACTGGTACCCCCCTCCGCGTCGGCCTGGTCGGCTACGGCCTCGCAGGCTCCGTCTTCCACGCCCCGCTGATCGCCGCGACCGAGGGCCTCGCCCTGGACACGGTGGTCACCTCGAACCCCGAGCGGCAGGAGCAGGCCCGCGCCGAGTTCCCGGACGTCCGCGTCGCCGGTACCCCCGACGAGCTGTTCGACCGGGCCGACGAGCTGGACCTGATCGTCATCGCCTCCCCGAACAGGACGCACGTCCCGCTCGCCGGCACCGCGCTCAAGGCGGGCCTGCCCGTGGTCGTGGACAAGCCGTTGGCGGGTACCGCGGCCGAGGCCCGCGAGCTGGCCGCGCTCGCCGAGGAACGCGGCCAGCTGCTGTCGGTCTTCCAGAACCGCCGCTGGGACAACGACTTCCTGACCCTGCGCGGGCTGCTGGAGGCGGGCGAACTGGGCGACGTGTGGCGCTTCGAGTCCCGTTTCGAGCGCTGGCGCCCCCAGCCCAAGGGTGGCTGGCGCGAGTCCGGCGACCCGGCAGAGATCGGAGGTCTGCTCTACGACCTCGGCAGCCATGTCGTCGACCAGGCCCTGGTCCTCTGCGGCCCGGTCACCGAGGTGTACGCCGAGACGGACATCCGCCGCCCCGGCGCCGAGACCGACGACGACACCTTCATCGCGCTCACCCACGCGAACGGCGTCCGCTCCCACCTCTACGTCTCCGCCACGACGGCCCAGCTCGGCCCGCGCTTCAGGGTGCTCGGCTCGCAGGCGGGCTACGTGAAGTACGGCCTGGACCCGCAGGAGGCCGCCCTCCGGGAAGGCCTGCGCCCCGGCCCCAAGTGGGGAGCCGAGCCCGAGTCCCTGTGGGGCCGCCTGGGCGCCGGCGACTCCCCGCTGACCGGCGGCGGCCGTGCCGTACCGACGCTGCCCGGTGACTACCCGGCCTACTATGCGGCCGTGGCAGCGGCCCTGACCGGCGCCGGCCCCAACCCGGTGACCGCGCTCGAGGCGGCCGCCGCCCTCGACGTACTGGAAGCTGCCCGGCGCTCCGCCCGCGACAAGGTGACGGTGACCCTCTGATGCACCACCCGCAGATCACCCCGAAGTTCGCCCCCGAGATCACCCCGAGCGTGGAGGAGCTGGAGGCACAGGAACGCCGTCTGGTCTTCAGCCGGTTCACCTACGAGGACGCCTGGGCCCTCGGCTCCCTCCTGGTCGAGCTGGCCAGGGAGCGCCAGGCGCCGGTCACCATCGACATCCACCGCGCCGGCCAGCAGCTCTTCCACGCGGCGCTGCCCGGCTCCACGCCCGACAACGACGCCTGGATCGCCCGCAAGCGCCGGGTGGTGGAGCGCTTCGGCGCCTCCTCCTACCTGGTCGGCACCCGCTTCCGCGCCAAGGGCACGACGTTCGAGGAGTCCTCCCGCCTGGACCCGGACACCTACGCGGCGCACGGCGGTTCGTTCCCGGTCCACGTCGAGAACGTGGGCATCATCGGCACGGTGACCGTCTCCGGCCTGCCCCAGCTGCAGGACCACCGCTTCGTGGTGGAGGCGCTGGAGCAGTTCCTGGGCGAATAGCCCGTGCGCAGGATTATCGCGCGGCTCTCTCCGGTTGGCACCGACGTGCACGACGATCACGGCACGACACCCACCCGGAGGGAACGGACCCGATGAGCGAGTCGACGAGCAGCGCGCGCATCTTCAAGGAGACGATCGGCCGGTACGGCGTCTGGAGTGTGGGGCTCCGCTCGGAGGACCCGGCCCGGCGCGGCGACATCGCCGAAGCGGCCGCGGAGCTGGAACAACTCGGGTACGGAGCAGCCTGGCTGGGCGGCAGCAGCGCCGTCCGGCATGCGGTGCCGCTCCTCGAAGCGACGTCCCGGCTGGCCGTCGGCACGAGCATTCAGAGCATCTGGCAGTACGACGCCGAGGCGAGCGCGGCCGGCTTCGCGGAGGTGGAGTCGGCCCACCCCGGCCGCTTCCTGCTCGGCCTCGGCGTGAGTCACGCCAAGCTCGCGGACCAGTACCGCCGCCCGTACTCGGCGCTGGTCGCCTACCTGGACGCGCTGGACGCGGCCGGCGTTCCGGCCGAGCGCCGGATCCTGGCGGCCCTCGGCCCGAAGACCCTGGAGCTGTCCCGGGACCGGGCGGCAGGCGCGATCCCCTACCTCGTCACCCCCGAGCACACCGCCCGGGCCCGCGAGATCCTGGGCGACGAGCCGCTGCTGGCCCCGGAGTTCGCGGTCGTCTGGGAGACCGCCCCGTCCCGCGCCCGCGCCCTGGCCCGCGACCACCTGGCGCTCTACCTCTCGCTCCCCAACTACACCAGCAGCTTCCTGCGCATCGGTTTCACCGAGGACGACCTGGCCGACGGCGGCAGCGACCGCCTGGTCGACGCGCTGTACGCATGGGGCGACGAGGACCGGATCCGGGACCGCGTCAACGCCTTCCACGAGGCGGGCGCGGACCATGTGGCGATCCAGGTGGTGGACGGCGGCTCCCGCGACGCCCTTCCCAGGGAGGTATGGCGCCGCCTGGCCGCTCTCCTGGGCTGAGCGGCCGCGGCTCAGACCGCGGCCTGACCGCCGCTCCGCGCCGGGCAGTCGCGCAGCAGCTTCCTGATCTGCCCGGCGCGGTCGGTACCCGGAAGCATCTGGTTCATGCGGCGTTGCAGCAGGGCCCTCGTCTCCTCGTCCAGGTACTCGCAGTTCCCCCGGAACACCTCGCGCAGCGCCTTGAGCGCCCAGTACTCGTTGAACGGTTTGTCCTCGGACACCGCCGCCTCGGCGAGTGCGCGTCCCCACGCCGGATCCGGATTGGCGTACAAGTACGCGGCAGCGGCCAGTCGCAACCCACGGTCGTCGCTGTGGAGATGGCTCTCGACGTCGAAATCCGGGGCGCCTCGCAGCAGACCGATCATCTCGTCCACCACGTCGGACATCGCCTGTGTCCTCGCCTGCCCGCTGGACATGGTCCACCGGATCTCGTTGTACCGCGCCGCCAGCCGACCGACGGGATCGGTCGGCACCGACACGGCGGCCTGGCCGGACTGCGCTCTGCTGAGCGCCTCCCGCACCCCGTCGGCCAGATCGTCCGTCGTCTCCTGATGCCTTGCCTCGACCTCCCGCGTCTCGCGGATGGCCTCCTGCGCGGTACTCCGGGCCTCCTCCACCTGGCGCTTCAGCGTGATCCCGAATCCGGAGATCTCGGAGAAGAAGACGCCCAGGAGCACCAGGATCACGAGGCCGAGGACGACCATCGGAGGGTCCGTCATCTGCGGGTGCCGACAGACCCTGACGACGTTCCCGTTCGAAGCCAGCTGCTGGTCGCACACCTCGGTGGTGAAGAACACGACCATGGCCGCGCCCGCGGCGAGGGTCACCAGCGAAGCGGCCGCCCGCTGGAGCGGCCTGACTCCTCTGCGACCGGTCGTCGAGGTCCGATCAGCTCCCGTCGCGACCATCCCCCACCCTTCGGCCGAGCCGACATCGACGCCATGGTAGCGGCGAGACCTCGGCGCCTCAGGCGTCCTTGAGTTCCTGCCGCTGCCGCCCGAGCCCCGCGATCTCCAGCTCCACGACATCCCCGGCCCGCAGGAACGGCTTCGGCTCGGGCTGGCCGAGCGCAACGCCCGCCGGCGTACCGGTGTTGATGACGTCACCGGGGTACAGGGTCATGAACTGGCTGACGTACCGCACGACTTCCGCGACCGGGAAGATCTGCTCGGCCGTCGTACCGTCCTGCTTCAGCTCACCGTTGACCCACAGCCTGAGCGACAGGTTCTGCGGGTCCGGCACCTCGTCCGCCGTCACCAGCCACGGCCCCAGCGGGTTGAACGTCTCGCAGTTCTTCCCCTTGTCCCAGGTCCCGCCCCGCTCGATCTGGAACTCCCGCTCGGACACGTCGTGCGCGACCGCGTACCCGGCGACGTGCGCGAGCGCCTCGTCCCGGGACTCCAGGTAGCGGGCCGTACGCCCGATGACGACGGCCAGCTCCACCTCCCAGTCGGTCTTGGCGGACCCGCGCGGCACGAGCACGGTGTCGTTCGGCCCGACGACCGTGTCCGCGGCCTTGAAGAAGATCACCGGCTCGGCGGGCGGCTCCGCCCCCGTCTCGCGGGCGTGGTCGTGGTAGTTGAGACCGATGCACACGACCTTGCCGATCCGGCCGAGCGGGGGCCCGACCCTGAGGCCGGCCGCGTCCAGCGCGGGCAGCTCGCCGGACTCGGCCGCCGCCCGTACCCGGCCGAGCGCGCCGTCGTCGGCGAGCAGCGCCCCGTCGATGTCGTCCACGATCCCGGACAGGTCCCGCAGGATCCCCTCGGCGTCGAGCAGCGCGGGTCGCTCCGCACCGGCCGTACCGACTCGCAGCAGCTTCATGGTCACAATCTCCCTCGATCGCGGGCGCCCGACCGATGGGTGCAGCCATCGGAGGACTGGTCGATCCTCCAATCCGGCCGTCCAGTCCGCAATACCTTGTTCACGGACTGGACCGTAACCACACCCCCGGTGAGCCGGCTCAGCGCCCTCGGTGACCCGGCTCAGCGGTAGAGCGCGGCTCGCTCCACCGCGCTCCAGGTCGTACTGGTGACGACGTACAGCGCGGCCGCGAGCGGCACCACCGCCACGGTGACGAGGGTGAAGAAGGACATGAACGGCATGACCTTGTTGATCGCGCCGAGCCCCGGCACCTGCTCCCCGTCGCCTGCCGCGACCGTGACCGGGTTCTTGGCCGTCATCAGTTTGGTGCGCCGGTAGTTGAAGGCGGCGACGGCCGCGACGAGGGCGAAGAGCGCGAGGTAGACGAGCCCGGCCGAGCCCAGGACCCCGCCGTCGGCGAGGGCGTCGGCCCAGCGTCCGCCGAGCGGCGCGGCGAACAGGGAGTGGGTCAGCAGTTCGTTGGCCTCACCGCCGATCGAGGTGTTGGAGAAGAGGTGGTAGAGGAGGAAGAACGCGGGCAGCTGGAGCAGGCTGGGCAGGCAGCCGGAGAGCGGCGAGACCTTCTCCTCGGCGTGCAGTTCCAGCACCGCCTTCTGCAGCCGCTCGGGGTCCTCGGCGTGCTTCTTGCGCAGCTCGGCGATTCTCGGCTGGAGTTCGGCCCGGGCGCGCTGGCCGCGGGCGGCGGCCCGGGACAGGGGATGCACGAGCAGGCGTACGAGCGCGGTGAACAGGACGATCGCGGCGGCGGCCGCGGAGGCGTGGAAGAGCGGCTGGAGCAGGTCGGCGAGCTGCTCGACCAGACGGGCGAAAACGGACATGGGTGGACCCTCCGTGGCGGGGTGTGTCGTCGTGCCGGTGTGACCGGAGATGGCATGGCGGCATGACGACCCGCACGCGGGTCACGTGACGGATCACGCAACGGTGGCCGGTGGTGCCCTACGCGCAGGTCGTCGCGAGGGCGTGTCCGGGGGCCCGGGGCCGGCGGCGCCCCGAGGCGTCGGGGTCGCGCTGGGGCAGGAAGGCCGTACGGCGGGCCCGGTCGCGTATCGCCGTGCGGACCCGGGTGGGCGGGACGGCGGGTGCGCAGCGGGCGGTGATCAGCGAGCAGACGGCGAGCGCGGAGCCGGCGGCGGCGGTCGCGGCGAGCGCGACGGCGGTGGAGAGGCTGCCGGTGTCGAGGAGCGCTGCCTGGAGCAGGAGCAGGTTCACCAGGACGAGCAGCAGGGCGACGGGACGCGCAACGGCGACACGACTGCGCACCCTTGCCTCCCCCCTCCGCTGACCTGCGGTTCTATGCGGTTCTACTCTCTGCCTCTCGGTTATACAGGATCGATCTCCAGGGGCTCCACCAGCCTCTTCGGCTTGAGCAGCGCCCTGCTGACCGGATCCGCCGGGTCGGGATCGAGTCCCGCGCCCGGCACCATGACAACGTCCGCGACGGGCACGACAGTTCCGCAGACGGGACATTCGCCGTACGACCCGAGTTCCGTGCCGCACTCCGCGTGCCGGAAGAACCGCAGCTGGGTCTCCTGGAAGTGCTCCCGCCCCCACAGCCCGAGAGCCCGAAGCGCCGGCCACAGCGCCGTACCGCGCTCGGTGACGACGTACTCCTCACGCGGCGGCGCCTCCTGGTACCGGCGCTTCTCGAGGATCCCCTCCTCGGTGAGCGCCTTCAGCCGGGCCGAGAGGACCGCGCGCGGGATGCCGAGGTGGACGAGGAAGTCGTTGTAGCGCCGGACGCCGTAGATCGCGTCGCGGACGACGAGGAGCGTCCACCGCTCGCCGACGACCTCGAGCGCGCGGGCGATCGAGCATTCCTGCGTCGCGTAGTCCTTGCCCAGTGCCATGGCGTCCACCTTAGCCAGTTTCCGACGGGTTGGTTCAATGACAGAACCTTCAGTGTTACGGTACTTCCATGACTAGGTTCAATGAAAGAACTCTCCAGGCGGTCGATGCAGCCGCCCCGCATACCGCCCCGCGCACGGCACCCGGCACGGAAGCGCCCCGGCATCCACGGGCCACACTCGCCCTGACCAGCGCCGCGACGGCGGTCGCACTGATGACGTACACGGCCCCGGTGGTCACGCTCCCCGACACCGTGGCGGCGCTGCACACCCCCGCCTCCGCCCAGGCCTGGCTGCTGAACGGCACCCCGCTGGGCCTGGCCGCCCTCCTGCTGGTGGCCGGCAGCCTGGCCGACGACTACGGCCGGCGGCGGATCTTCCTCTACGGCACCCTGGCCCTGGGCCTGACCACCGCGCTCGGCGGACTGTCGACCTCCACCTGGCAGTTCACCCTCGCCCGCATCGCCCAGGGCGCGGCCAGCGCGGCGATCCTCGCCAGCAGCCTCGGCCTGCTGGTGGCCGCCTTCCCGAGCCCGCGGGGCCGGTTGCACGCGACGGGCGTGTGGGGAGCCTTCGTCAGCGGCGGCATCGCGGTCGGCCCGCTCGTCGCCGGGGCGCTGCCCGACTGGCGGGTGGCGTACGGCGTCCTGGGCGCGGCGGCGCTGGTCGTGGCCGGGGCGGCCGTCCGCCCCCTGACCGAGTCCCGCTCACCCCGGGGCGGCCGCCCGGACATCCTGGGCGCGCTGACCTTCGGACCGGCACTGGTGGCACTGGTCGCCGCACTCACACTGGGCCGGGACGGCTGGCTGCGGGCGCCGGTCGGGCTGCTGCTCGCGGCCGCCGTCGTGCTGCTCGCCCTGTTCACCCTGGTCGAGCGGCGCGTACGCACCCCCATGATCGACCTGGACCTGCTGCGCCACCGCCGCTTCCTGGCCTCGTCCGCGGCCGGCCTGTTCACAGGGCTCACGGTGATCGGCCTCTTCAGCTTCTTCCCCACGGTGCTGCAGCAGGCGCTCGGCCTGTCCGCGATGAACACGGCCTGGCTGTTCCTGCTCTGGTCCGGCCTGTCCTTCGCGGTGGCCCTGCAGGCGAAGCGGCTGGCGGGGCGGGTGGCCCCGCGCCTGCAACTGGCCATCGGCTTCCTGCTGCATGCCGGCGGCGCGCTGACCATGCTGGGCGCGATCGGCGCGGGCTCGTGGGCCCGGCTGCTGCCCGGCCTGGTGCTCGGCGGCATCGGCAGCGGCCTGCTCAACGCGGCGCTCCCGCTGCTCGCGGTGGAATCCGTACCGCTGGCGCGGGCGGCGATGGGCTCGGGTGCCCAGCAGACCTTCCGCTACATCGGCTCCTGCGCGGGCGTGGCCCTGACGATCGCCCTCGTGACGTCCTCCTCCGGCGGCCTCGCCCGGGGCACGGACGTGGCGATCGTGGTGTCGGCGGCGCTGGCCGTGGTGGGAGCGGCGAGCGTGCTGGCGCTGCGCGAGCGTGCGTGAGCCGGCTGGGCTGTCCTCCCCCCTCGCCCATGTCACCGAGGCCGCATCGACACCAGCTTCCCCCACACCACCATCCGGTACCGCGAGGTGAACTCGGGAGTGCAGGTGGTCAGGGTGATGTAGTAGCCGGGCTCGTCGTACCCGTAGGAGGGCCGGACGAGCGACCGCGGCACGGGCCGTACGACCCCGGAGTCCCGCGACGACGTCTGCGGCAGAACCTTGTCGACCGCGTACGTGTACGTCGCCGTCGCCGTCTCGACCTGGAGGGTGTCCTTGGGGCGGAGCCCCGGCAGGTACCGGAAGGGCTCACCGTGGGTGTTCCGGTGCCCGGCGAGCGCGAAGTTGCCCGCCTGGCCGGGCTGCTGGGTGCCGGGGTAGTGGCCGACGTACCCCTTGTTGAGCACACCCGGTTTGCTCACGCCTTCGGCGACGGGGACGCGGAGGTGCAGCCGGGGGATCGTGAGGACGGCGTACGCCTGGGAGGGGCCGGGCCGGCCGGAGACGATGACGGGGGTGGCCGACCGCTGCCGCGCACGTCCGGGAGCCGTCGCCACCGGGGATGAGGCCGACGCCGAGGGCGCAGCGCCCGAAGCCGCACCGTCCCCTCGACCGCCGCTGCCCCACTCCCGCTCCAGGGCCTCGACCTTCCGCTCGGCCCCCTGCCGAGCCTCCCGGTTGGTCCACCACAGCTGATGCACCACGAGGAGCATGAGCACGGCCCCGACGGTGACGAGCACTTCGCCCCCGCCCCACAGTCCGCGCCGCCACCTCGCCCGCCTCCGCCGATCACGGTGCTGCACGACACGCATCCGCACACCCACCTCCCAGGAGCCGCCCGCACGATAGGGCGAGTCGCCCCAACTCACCAGAGCCGTAAGGACTCCGGTGTCCACGCCGACGGACGCCTGCTTCCACGTCTGCTTCCGCGCTTGCTTCCACACCTGCTTCCTCAATGGGTTTTAGAAAGGGCTGCCAGATCCCTCGACAACCCCGTGCGTCACACCTGATGCTGCTTCCTGTTGGCATGCGGGGGGGGACGAACCGAGCCCGGTCGGGAACCGATGTTCGAGCCGCACGGAGAGGCAGAGAAGAACCCATGATCCGACGCAGAACACTGCTGGCCGCCGCGGGCGGCGGCCTCCTGGGCAGCGCCCTGGCCACGGGCACGGCCCGGGCCGACGCGACGATAGCCGTCACCCCGTCGACGACCTACGGCACCTGGGAGGGCTGGGGCACGTCCCTGGCCTGGTGGGCGAACGTCTTCGGCGGCCGGGACGACTTCGCGGACCTCTTCTTCACCACCAAGTCCACGACGTACAACGGCACGTCACTCCCCGGTCTCGGCCTGAACATCGCCCGCTACAACCTCGGCGCATGCAGTTCGAACAGCGTCGGCGGCGAGTCGATGGCGGTCTCCCCCGGCATCCCGGCCTTCAAGCAGATCGAGGGCTACTGGCAGGACTGGAACAACGAGGACCCCACGTCCTCGGCCTGGAAGTGGACAGCGGACGCGACACAGCGGGCGATGCTGCTGAAGGCGACGGCACGAGGGGCGACGACCGAGCTGTTCGCCAACTCGCCCATGTGGTGGATGTGCCTCAACCACAACCCCTCCGGCGCCTCCGACGGCGGCAACAACCTCCAGTCCTGGAACTACCGCCAGCACGCCTCGCACCTGGCGGCGGTCGCCCTCCACGCGAAGCAGAACTGGGGCGTGAACTTCGCGACGGTGGAGGCCTTCAACGAGCCGTCGTCGTCCTGGTGGACGGCGACCGGCACGCAGGAGGGCTGCCACATGGACGCGACGGTCCAGTCGGCCGTGCTCCCGTACCTGAGAAGCGAGTTGGACAAGCGAGGCCTGACGAGCACGAAGATCTCGGCCTCGGACGAGACGAGCTACGACCTCGCCCGCACGACCTGGAACTCCTTCTCCTCGACGACGAAGGGGTACGTGAACAGGGTCAACGTCCACGGCTACCAGGGCTCGGGCGGCCGCAGGGACCTCCTCTACACGGACGTGGTGACGACGTCGGGCAAGGCCCTGTGGAACTCGGAGACAGGAGACAGCGACGGTTCGGGCCTGACCCTGGCGAGCAACCTCCTCTACGACTTCCGCTGGCTGCACCCCACGGCCTGGGTCTACTGGCAGGTGATGGACCCCAGCTCGGGCTGGGCGATGATCGCGTACGACGAGAACACCCTCCAGCCGGGAGCGATCCAGACCAAGTACTACGTCATGGCGCAGTTCAGCCGCCACATCCGCCCGGGTATGACGATCCTGGACACGGGCGTGAGCTACGCGGTGGCGGCACTGGACAAGTCGGCGAAGCGCCTGGTGATCGTGGCGGCGAACACGTCGTCGTCCGCCCAGACCCTCACCTTCGACCTGTCGAGGTTCACGGCGGTGACGGGCGGCTCGGGCGGCCTGGTCCCGCGCTGGAACACGGTCACCACGGGCGGCTCGGATCTCTACACCTCCCACTCGGACACACATCTGTCCGGCAAGACCCTGGCCGTGCCCTTCGCGGCCAAGTCGGTGCAGACACTGCAGGTGGACGGGGTCACCGTGTAGCGCGGCGGCTCAGGGCCGCGGAAGAGCGTCCTGGTACCCGTTCCACGGCCGGTCGACCTTCTCGACCGTACGGGCGTCGAGCGCGACCGGCGCGGAGCTGGTGCCCAGCTTCCCGCCGGCGTGCCAGGTCCCGGTCACCGTCACCCACGTGTTGGCGGGCAGCACGGGACCGCCGTGGATCCGCACCTTCACCGACTGGGCGTCCGCCGCACAGCAGTTGAGGATGATCCGCGTCAGATCCCAGCTCCCACCCGGCCCCCCGGGCGTGACGAACCCGGTCATCCGGATGCTGCGCCCCTTGACGGACTGCGCCCGGTCCTGCCGCACCCGACTGGTGAAGTCGGAGAGGGTCATGGGCACGGGCGAGCCGGCGGGCAGCGGATCGAAGTCGCTGCGCTCGGCGACGGCTCGGGGCGGCTGCCGGGAGGCGGTGTAGGCGCCGAGCGCGGGTGGGGCGTAGAAGAGCAGGCTGAGCGCCGGGAGGAGAAGCAGCCAGGCGACACGGGGCAGGCCGGAGTGATCGTGCCCGTGCCCACCGTGCCCCTCTTCTTCTCCCTCTTCTTCCTCCTTCTTCTTCTGGGGGTCGGGCTTCTGCCTGTCGAGCACGGCACTGGCCAGACCCAGCAGGAGCAGCACCACGCCCGAGGCGACGAGGAGGGGCTGCATCCCTTCCTTGACGTACCTCAGGCACAGGTCGGTGAAGAGGGAGACGTGCAGCAGCCCGAGCCCGCAGAGCACGAGCAGGACCGCCTGAAAAACTCGCTTCACAGCAGCACCCCACCGATCAACGAGCTGCACGCGACGGCGACGACGACCGTGGCGGCGGAGAACCGTACGGCGAAGGCCCGCCCGAAGGTCCCCGCCTGAAGGGCGATGAGCTTGAGGTCGACCATGGGCCCCACCACCATGAACGCGAGCCGCGCGACCGGCGGGAACCCGGTCAGCGAGGCGGCGAGAAAGGCGTCGGCCTCGGAACACACGGCGAGCAGCACGGCGAGCCCGGCCAGAAACAGCACGGACAGCCAGGGCGCCCCGGCGAAGGTGTCGAGCACGGATCTGGGCACCGCCACATTGAAGGTGGCGGCCGCCATGGCCCCGAGCACGAGAAACCCGCCGGCATGCAGGAAGTCGTGCTGAAACCCGAGCCGGAACTCGTTCCACCGGCTGTGGCCCTCCTGGTGACCGGTGTGCCGTACAGCGGGCGCCAACCACTCGGCCCGCCCGAACCGCAGCCACAACCACCCCATGACCACAGCGGTGACCAGCGAAGCGACCAACCGGGCCAGCACCATGGCGGGGTTCCCGGGGAACGCGATGGCGGTGGCGGTGAGTACGACCGGATTGATGGCCGGCGCGGACAGCAGGAAGGCGAAGGCGGCGGCCGGGGCGACCCCACGCCCGATCAGACTGCTGGCGACCGGCACCGAGGCACACTCGCATCCGGGCAGGACGACCCCGGCGATCCCGGCGACCGGAACGGCGAGCGCGGGCCGCCGTGGCAGCACCCGGCTGAACACCCGCTCCGGCACGAACGCGTTGATCGCGCCGGACAGCGCCGTGCCGAGCAGCAGGAAGGGCAGGGCCTGCACCGTGACGGCCAGACACACGGTCCGCCACGCCTGCACGGCAGGGGCGTCCCCCCAGCGCCCGAGAAGAATGACGGCCGTACCGGGCACCACGGCCGCGCCCGCGAGGAGCAGCGGCCAGTACCGGGGCGGCGCGGACCGCGAGCCGCCGGCCTCCCGCCCGCCTGACCCTTCCCCCGCGCCGTCCGCTACGGCACCGGCCGCCGCCTGATCCCCGGCGAGCAGGGCACCCGTCTTCTCCATGCCGACTCCGCTTGTAGAGGTCCGCGTCGAAGATAACGGTCCACACCTCCCGTTCCCCCCTTTCCCACGGGCGGGCGGCCACTTCCCGACCTCCCCTTTCTCACCTCTTTCCCTCCCCTTTGCGCCTCACGTTTGTCACCGCCCGGCAGTACGGTGTCACCCATGCGCCCCGACACGCCTGCCGAGAATGTCGACCACACCGCCGAGGCGGCACGCCTGGAGCGGACCGCCGGCCTGTATCCCGAGGACGCCGAGGCCCTGCTCCTGCGCGCCGCGGCCCACCTGGAACTCTCCGGCGACCGCCCAGCCGCGACGACGCTCTACGACCGCCTGCTGTCCGATCTCGCTTCGCTGGACGACCCCCACCTGGTCCGCGCCCTGAAGGCGTCGAACCTCTGGGAGTACGACCACGAGGCGGAGGCGAGGGCGATCATCGACGGCATCCGCACGTCGGCTCCCCGCGACCCGGCCCCCTGGGTGATCGTGGCCGAGGCCCTGGAGTCGCACGACGAACTGGAGGCGGCGGAGGAGACGTTCACGGAGGCGGCGCGCCTGCTCCTGACGGACACGTCCGAGCCCCCGTACGCCACCCACCCCCTCCTCTACGGCCGCCACCGCGTCCGCCGCATGCTGGGCCTGGACCACGACGACTGGGACACCCTGGCCGACACCCTCCACCCGTCCCCGGTCTCCCTGGACGAACTCCACGACCCGAAGCGCGTGTGGTCCCTGGGCTCGGACAACCCGGCGGAACTGGAGGCCGAGATCTCCCGCCTCCGCGCCGAACTGGGCGCCTACCGGGAGGCCCTGTCCCGCCCGTTCCCGGTGGCGGTACTGCACTGGCCGGCGGGGGAGCTGACGGAGCTGGTGGGTGCGTACCCCTCCCTGGACGCGGAGTACCCCTCCCACTCCGAGCACCTCACGACCATAGAGTCCTCCTTGCGCGAACTGTCCACCTCGGGCACCCCGAACCTCGGCATCGTCACGGGCACGGTCCCGTCGTACGAGGCGTTCGCGGCCTCGGAGGGCTCATCACCGGCGGACGTGACACTGCTGCCGCAGTATGCGACGACGCTGGCGGCTCGGGGGAGGGCTGTGGTCTGGCCGCCGCAGAGGGGGGCGGGGTGCTGGTGTGGATCAGCACGGGACTACGGAGGGTGCCACGGGGCCGAGTAGGAGACTCGACCTCGAACCCAGACCTTCACCTAGCGCCCCGGCCTCATCCCTGGCTGGGGCTGCTCTTTCCCTGCCACCAGTCCCGGTGATAGCGCACATACTCCTCGTGCACCCTGTGCTTTCCATGCCTTTTAAGCATCGCTCGTACGTTGTCGCCGAACATGCCGGCACGCACAATGATCGACCAGTCTTCGTCGATGACGATGGCACCAATATCAAGGCGAACATGACAGTTCGGGCAGAGGCAGAGGATGTTCCTCTCAACATCAGGCCCGTTATGCGGACTACCTAGTGGCCTTATGTGAGCGCCTTCGCTGTAGGGCTTCTCATCCGGCCCCACCAAGCGCATCCCGCATATTTGACACTCATGCTCGTAGAGCTCTTTGATACGTCGTGCCGCAGCAGCATCGCGGACGATCCTCTGAACAGAAGTGGTGCGTGACGTGGGGAACTTGAGCAGTTCTTCCTGCTGCACCAGCACCGAAGCGATCTGGCGCTCGGCAGCAGTCAACTCCTGCTCAGGATCTGACAGCCGCTCCAGATCAAACTGGCATATGTGAAGGGGAGAACCATCAGGAGCCGGTGTTTTGGAGGGGGTCATCCGAGACGCAGTGATCCGATACAGGCCATCGTACCGATAGTGCTCGGACAATGAATAGCGCCGGTCACCCTTAGGGCCGCGAATGATCCTTATAGCATGACCTCGATCGAAGCTAAGCTTGAGCGCAGCGTTATCTCGGTACTCCCAAGACTGGCTCCGCAACAGCCTCTTACCGTCCTTGCTCTTCTCATTGTCCGGAGAGGCACCGGTGTACTTGATCCGAATCCAATCGTCTTCGTCGTCTTCGTAGCCGCCGTTCAAGACGATCGCGTCTGCAACGTAACTGCCGTCGGTATCCTTCAGCCGCGAGATGCCCCGCATGGTGTCGCCGTGCAGGTTGGCCCGCTTCACATCTGTCCTGAGCGGGAAAACCGCGCCAGGGGCTATGCCGTCAATGTGACCAATGACTCGCTCTCCCATCGCTCCATAGTGGCGCAGGTTGATCACTCATGTCACACCTAATGCACGAAGTTGGCTGATCGCGGACGTTGCCAGTCCATCCAGCGTTCGGCGAGGGAGGGCTTGCCCTGCATCGGTACCCTGCCCCCATGATTCGCGCAGTGGTCTTCGACGTAGGTGAGTGCCTCGTGGACGAGACCCGGGAGTACGGGACCTGGGCCGACTGGTTGGGGGTGCCGAGGCACACGTTCCACGCGATGTTCGGAGCTGTCATCGCGCAGGGCCGGGACTACCGAGAGGTCTTCCAGCAGTTCCGGCCCGGGTTCGACCTCTACGCGGAGCGGGAGAAGCGGGCCGATGCGGGACAGGCGGAGACCTTCGGCGAAGAGGATCTGTACACAGACGTACGGCCCGCCTTTGCCGAGTTGCGGGCCGACGGGCTGTGGCTCGGTATCGCTGGGAACCAGACCGTGCGGGCCGGGCGGATCCTGCGTGAGTTGTTCTCAGACGGCGTCGACCTGAT
This sequence comes from Streptomyces sp. NPDC005728, assembly GCF_040630895.1. Taxonomy (NCBI): domain Bacteria; kingdom Bacillati; phylum Actinomycetota; class Actinomycetes; order Kitasatosporales; family Streptomycetaceae; genus Streptomyces; species Streptomyces sp. NPDC005728. The sequence continues at coordinate 93,039 of NZ_JBEXYL010000026.1, read as the reverse complement.
CGGTACGTCAGACGACTGGGGGGCCAGCAAGCCCGACCTTGAGTTCTTCAAGAGGGTTGCCGAGGCCGTGCCGTTCGACGTAGGCGAGATCCTTTACGTCGGCGATAGGTGCGACAACGACGTCCGTCCCGCGCGTCTGGCCGGCATGCAGACGGCGCTGGTGCATCGCGGGCCCTGGGCCACGATTCAGTGGAACACCGATGAGGCCAGGGAGCTACCGACCTTCCGAGCCGAGAGCCTGTTGGACCTGCCGAAGCTGATCCGCCAGCTCAACGGCCCAACGCACTGAGAGTCGTAGCCCAGTCGTACAGGCGGTCATCGAGATCGCGGACACAGCGCTCATGTTGGTGGGGCGTGAGCGCACGGCGGACCTCGCGCACCCGGTCCATGCCGGTGGCGTACCAGGTGATCGCCAACTGGTCGAGAGCCTGTGCGGCGTACCCGCACGCTGGCTCCGGATCGCCTGAGGCCGCCTCGACAGCTGCCAGGTCGCCGTAGACCACCGAGCGCTGTTTGTCCTCGGCAGGTGTCATCGAGGCCAAGGCGTGGAGCAAGCTCTCGCGGGCCTGCGGGAGGTGGCCCGCGATCATCTGGGTGTTGCCTTTGAAGGCTGCCAGACGGGCCGGGGAGAACCAGTCCATCCACTCCGGCGAGGCGTTGTCATTGCCGGCCGCCAACACGTCCTCGGCGTGACCGATCAGGTTCAGTGCTGTGCGGGTGTTCCCGCACCTGGTTTCACACTCGGCCTCCACGGCGTCGAGCCAAGCGAGGAATTCGGCGGACGCAGGGGCACGGCGGGCGTACGTGCGGGCCGCTGTCATGCGCTCCAGAGCTCCGTCGCGGTCCGCCGCCCAGCCCGGAACGAAGGCCATGTGCGCGATGATCGCCGATCCAAGCAACGAGTCGTCGGCTTCCCCAGCGGCTTGCAGAGCAACGAGGAGGGTGTTGTTGGCCCTGCTTGGTTCGCGGAGGTCAAAGAACTCGATCCGACCTGCCAGGAGGTAGGTCTCGGCGAGAGCGGCGGCCACTGTGCGACGAGTCGAGTCCCTCGTCTCCGGCAGCAGGGCACAGCCCAGGGTCGCGTGGGCGACAACCGCGGGGTGCAACTGGGTCGGCGTGACAGACCAGTAGAGGCGACGGTGAGAGCCGGTCACTGCCTGGAAGTCAGTCCCGGCCGTAGAGGGTTGTGGTGCTGCCCCAGCTCGCCTAGGCAGGGCAGCAAGGCCCAGGGGCGCTGCGCCATCGGCGTCCAGGATGCGTCGCAAGCGGCCGGGCTGTTGCAAGCCCTCCGAACCCCACGGGGGCGTGAATCCAAGCGCTTCCATGCCCTGGCCCAGCAAGTGGACGAGCACACGCTGACAGTCTGGCTGGGGCCACGGAGGACTGTCCGACTCCCATCGCCGGACCTGCCGAACCCCGATCGACAGCCCGCGCATGCCCATGTCCTTGGCGTGCTGAGTGAGGGCATCGGCCAGATCTTGCTGCGAGTTGAACCCGGCGGCTACGCGAGCAGCCTTGAGTCGGACATTGCCGGTAGGCCTGGGCACTTGGACACCTCCTGCTGCTAGCTGGTCCAACAGTCCCACATGGAGTCCCTTGTTGAGCTGCCTTTACCCCAGAAGGGGCAAGCAAGGCCCTTCTTGAGTCCCTTCTGAGGCCCTTCCAAGTCCTCGAATATGCTCATCGATTCGAGAACGCTGTGTGTCGTACCTGATTGGAACCTAGACAGGAGGCAGGCGTGGATACACAGGAGGCGCTGGACAGGGCGATTGCGGCGTGGCTCGCCCGAGCTCATCCTGCGCCGGAGCGGGCACGGGCGGAGTGGGCCATCCAGGGCGTCGCACTCCTGCCTCTCGGCGACCGGTTTGCCGCAGTACGTATGACGGCTGACGTGGTTCATGCCGCGGTGGCTTCGTGCGACCCCGACCAGATCGCGGTCTGTCTCGGCGAGACGCTGGGCGGTTCGGTCATCTACGACCGCCGCGTCTCGGGTGGGACGTACTACGCCCTGATTCAAGGGCACGCCGGCCTGGTCTGGGCATACGACGACGTCGCCACGTGCCTCGGGCACGGCACCTACCTCGGCGTGCCACGGCTCGACCAGCAACAGCCACCCGGCACGTACTGGGTGATTCCGCCTCGCTACGAGGGCGACCTGTGTGCCCCGCGATCGATCATCCCTCTGGTCGAGTTGGGCCGGTCTCGACTGGCCGCCCAGGCCGAAGCCTGATTCCCGCGGCATGCTTGGCCGGGAGAGGCCAACGCGACAGGGACCACCGTAGGGCCGGCACTGCGCTCTCCGAACCGTGCAAACCCTGCCCTGAATTGTCCGACGAAGGACGCCGCGTGGTTCGGCACGCGGCGACGTGCCGCGTGCCGAACCACCTGACAAGCCCTACTCGTTGACGCAGACGTTCCCGAACGACGGGTTGAGAAGGCCGATAATGCTGATGGTGTTGCCGCACACGTTGGTGGGCGCGTGTACGGGCACTTGGACCACGTTGCCGCTCAGGATGCCGGGAGAGTGCACAGCGGCGCCCTGGGCCCCGGCGTCGGCGGCTGCGGCGCCTGCGCAGCCGAGTACTGCGGTCGCAGCGAGAGCGGCGGCAGCCAGGGTGACACGTCCACGCATGGTGTTCTCCTTCGTGTGGAGGGCGATCGCTCGATAGATCTCCCGGCGCTCGGCGGAAAAACGCCGTTCCAGGCGCAGCCCGGAGAAACCACTCGTTCAGTTGGAAGTGCGGCCAACTCGGCCACGGACAGGGGCTAGTCCGGGCTGGACCTCGTCGTTCCTGATCGTGCGCCACAGATCCGACAGTTCTTCCGCCACCCCTGGTGCCGCCAGCAGCAACGGCTTGTCGTACGCAGGAAATTGCGGCAGCGCCACCGCCCCCGCCTCCGTCGCGATCAAGTAGGCCGGGAGGCCGTCCACCGCGTGGAATTCGCCGATGGCGGCGGCGGTGGCCCGGCCTGCGGCCACCTGGGCCAGGGAGAGTGCCGTCGAGCCCATGACCCTGGTCGTGCAGTGGCGGTGCGACAGAGCCACCAAGAGAGAGTCCAGGCCCGGCCAGTGGGCGTGGGCCGCCCATTCCGTCAGGAAGAGGTGGCCCGTGAGGGTGGTGTGGGTGGCCGCCCGGACGGGGGCGCCGTTCAGGTGGGCGCCTCTTCCTCGGATCGCCGTGAAGGTCTCACCTCGCCAGGGGTCGGCCACCAGGCCGAGCAAGGGGGTGCCGTCGGGGGCCGCCAGGCCCAGGGAGAAGGAGCACCAGCCGAGGCCGTGGGCGTAGTTCGTGGTGCCGTCGACCGGGTCCACGACCCAGTACGGGGCGTTCGGGGTGGCCGGCTCGTCGGTGCCGTACTCCTCACCCTCGATGCCGTGGGTCGGGAAGGCCGCCCGCAGGACCGAGCGGACGTGTGTCTCGATCGCCTCGTCCGTCTGCGTGACGATGTCCGCGGGGCTCGCCTTCTCCCGTACGTCGTCGTCCGTGGCGCCGGTGGTGCCGTTCCGTGGGCGGCGGATCGCCTCTGACGCCCAGGCCGCCAGTTCGGTCGCGACCGTCAGGGCTCGATCGAGGTCCAGGTCGAGGTCCGGTTCCGGGTCCGGTTCCGGGCCCTCGTTCAGATCCTGGTTCAGGTCCGGTTCCGGGTCCGGTTGCGGGCCCTCGTTCTGATCCTGGTTCAGGTGCGGATCGTGGGCCGGGTCGTGGCCGTTCACGGAGGTCACCGCCGGTCTGCTCGGGGACGGTCCTGAGGAAGGATGCCACGGGCCCACAGAGGTCGTCCGACCTGTCCAGGTCGGGGCCGCACCTGCGGCCGACCCCGTCTTTGTCCCAGGCGATGCCGGGGGTGGGGTCCTAGTCCTACGAGATCATGAAACGGCGTGTCGCCGTCCACTTTGAGGTATTTTCACATAATTTTCATGACTGCGAGACGTCGGTTCGTGACAGATCGCATCCACCTTCAATCCAGTGGAGATGACATGCACAAGCTTCACAAGGCTGCCGTCCTGGTCGCCGCCCTCGGCAGCGTCGGGCTCCTGTCGACCGGTACCGCCTACGCCGGCGACGACGGGGGCAGCCACGTCCTGCAGAGCTCCAACTGCAAGTCCCACGACCTGAACCTCGACGTCCTCGGCGAGGTCGGCCTCATCAACGGCGCGCTGGGCAACGCGCTCAACGGCGAGGGCGACCCGGGCGCGCAGAACACGCACATCGGCTCGACCATGGGCTGCAGCAACAAGGCCTGGTAAGAGGCCGGTTCAGCATCCCTTGACGGCGGACAGCGCGGCAGGCCAGGCGTCCGGTGGGGCCAATCGGCTTGCCCACCGCCGGCATGGGACACGCGTGGTGACCTCACGCGCGCACGGGTATGGGGCACGAAGGACCCGTATGCGTGCGTGAGGTTGCCACGCACCCGCAACCATCATCGTCACGGCGCAGTACAGCCCCATGGTTAGGCTCTGCGCAGATCTTGACGGGCGAGTGGAAACGGGGGGCGCCATGGGGGCGACTGTCACGGCTGTGAGCAGTAATGGGGAGTACTCCTTCACCAAGCCGAACCGGGAGAGCATCACGCTGCTCACCGGGCTGGGGGTCGAGGGGGACGTGCATGCCGGGGTGACCGTCAAGCACCGGTTTCGGGTCGCCCAGGATCCGACTCAGCCCAATCTGCGGCAGGTTCACCTCATCCACGAGGAGCTCTTCGAGGACGTCGCGGAGAGCGGGTTCCGGGTGGGGGCCGGGGACCTCGGCGAGAACATCACCACCCGCGGGATCGACCTGCTGGGACTGCCCACCGGGGCCCTGTTGCGGATCGGGGACGACGCCATCGTCGAGGTGACCGGGCTGCGCAATCCCTGTGCTCAGATCGACACCTTCCAGCGAGGGCTGCTGAAGGAGGTCGTGGCGCGCGGGGACGACGGGCGCGTCCTGTACAGGACCGGGGTCATGGGTGTCGTGAAGGCGGGGGGCGTGGTGCGGGCCGGTGATCTCATCGCCGTGGAACTGCCCGAGACGCCTCATCGGCCGCTCGAGCGGGTCTGAGAAGCGGGGAGCCTTCTGCCACCTGTCATCCCGGGACAGAAACTTGACAAGCATCGACTCATGTTCGGGGAGTCCCATCGCCTGCCCGTTAGCCTCGGGCGAAGACCGAAGGAACAGAAAAAGGCAGCAGAAAAAGGCATACGAGGAGGCAGACATGGCGAAGGTTCCCAGCTCGGTGATCGCCGCGGGTGGGCTCGTCGGCGGTTACGCCGTCGCCCGCTGGACCAAGAAGCGCCAGCTCGGCGGGGCCGTCCTGGCCGTCGCGGGTGCCGCCGCCGCGCAGCAGTGGCGCAAGCAGGTCGGCGGGAAGGCCGCCGGTGCGCTGACCGTCGCCTACATCGCCGCGTTCGCCGGGTCCCATCCGCTGGCGAAGAAGGTCGGCGCCTGGCCGTCCGTCTTCGGTGTCGCCGGCACTGTGGCCCTGGCCTCCTGGGCCGTCGCCGACCGTCAGAGTTGATCAACAGAGCCGCCCAACGGGCCGTCACCGGCCGCCGGGACCGACCGGCCACGAGCCGGACCGACCGGCCACGGGCCGCCGGGACCAGCCAGGGATGACCGGCAAAGCCCCCGGGCCCTCGCCACCGCCAGAGCTGACCAGCAAAGCCTCCCCGGGCCGCCGGGCCCTCGCCACCGCCGGACACTGAGCCGACCCGCCCGGACACTGAGCCGACCCGGCCGGCCCCCTACGACGCCCTCCCGGCCCCCTCCCCCGTAGACCGGAACGACCTCCGATACGCCTGCGGACTCGTCCCCACCACCCGGCGGAACCGTTCCCTGAACGCCGTCGGGGAGCCGAAGCCCGCCTGGGCCGCGATCCGCTCCACCGGGTACGGCGTCGTCTCCAGCAGGTACTGCGCCCGCCGCACCCGCGCCCGGTGCAGCCACTGCAGCGGTGTCGTACCGGTCTGCTCGCGGAAGCGGCGGTTGAGGGTGCGGCTGCTCATGCGGGCCTGCGCCGCGATCTCGTCCAGGGTGAGGTCGCGGTCGCAGTGGTCCTCCAGCCAGGCCAGGAGAGGTTCGAGGGTCCCGCCGGCAGGGGCCGGGGGCAGGTCGTGGACGATGAACTGAGCCTGTCCGCCCTCCCGTTCCAGCGGCATCACGGACATCCGGGCCGCGTGCGCGGCGACCGCCGAACCGTGGTCCTTGCGGATCATGTGCAGGCACATGTCCATGGCCGCGGCCGCGCCCGCCGAGGTGAGGAACTGGCCGTTGTCGACGTAGAGGACGTTCGGGTCGACGGTGACCTTCGGGTACATCGCCGCGAGATCCGCTGCCGCGATCCAGTGCGTCGTCGCCCGCCAACCGTCGAGCAGCCCGGTCGCCGCGAAGACGAACGCGCCCACGCAGATCGACGCGATGCGCGTCCCGTTCGCTGCCGCCGCGCACACCGCCTCCGCGACGCCCGGCGGCAGCGGCACGGTCGGGTCCGCGACGCCCGGCAGGATGATCGTGTCCGCGTCCGCGAGCGCCTCCAGGCCGTGCGGCGCCCGCACCTCGAAGACGCCCGCGCCCGCGCTCACCTCCCCGGGCGGGGAGCAGACCCGCACCCGGTAGGCGGGCCGCCCGTCCGGCAGCCGGGCCCAGCCGAAGGTGTCGATCGGGACGGACAGATCGAACGGGATCACCTGGTCCAGCGCCAGGACGGCGACAGTATGCATGGCAAGAACCTAGCCATGCGACGGAATGGCGCCAACCGCGTGCCAACCGCGTGATGACCGCACACCCACCCCACACCAACCGAGCCTCACCATCCTCGCGGCCCCTGGCACCCGCTAAGAGACCGGCTGGCGAGAATCCGTCACCTCCTGGCAATCCCGCCACTACTCCAAGATCCCCCGCTCGCCTAGCGTCCCCCCGTGACCAAGTTTCTCCTCGCCGTCCATGTCCTCGCCGCGATCGTCGCCATCGGGCCCGTCACCGTCGCCGCCAGCATGTTCCCGCCCGCCGCCCGCCGCGCGCTGGCCGCCCCGGACGACACCCGGGCCGCCGAGACGGTGCAGCTGCTGCACCGGATCTGCAAGGTCTACGCCGTCGCCGGGGTCGTCGTCCCGGTCTTCGGGTTCGCCACCGCGAGCACCATGGGCGTGCTGGGCAGCGCGTGGCTGATCGTGTCGATCGCGCTGACAGTGCTGGCCGCGCTCGTGCTCGCCGCGCTGGTGCTGCCGGCCCAGACCGCGCTGGTGGAGGGCGACGGCACGCGCGAGAAGACCGTACGGCTGGCCATGTTCACCGGGGTGTTCAACCTGCTGTGGGCGGCCGTGACGATCCTGATGATCGTGCGGCCGGGGTCGACCACCGGAGCCTGAACTTTCTGTTATCGGCGGCTTCCCTCGCACGTCTCCGGGGCATGCACGTGACCTCTCAGATCAGCCGCCGGAGCCTCGTCAAGGCCGCGGCACTCACGTCCGCGGCCACCGCCCTCGGTGCGACGGCCACCGCGCTCGGTACGACATCCGCCGCCGCCGACACCGCCTACGCGCACCCCGGCCTGCTGCACACCCGTACCGACCTCGCCCGCATGGCCGCCAAGGTCAAGGCGGGTGCTGCGCCCTGGGCCGCCGGGTACGCGAAGCTCACCGCCAACCGGCACGCGCAGAGCGGCTGGCAGCCCGACCCGCAGACCACCGTGTACCGGGGCGCGGGCAGCCCGCAGAACTACGGGATCCTCTACAACGACCTGCACGCCGCCTACCAGAACGCCCTGCGCCACCACGTCAGCGGGGAAAACGCGTACGCCGACACGGCCGTGGCGATCCTCAACGCCTGGTCGCACAAGCTCACCTCCCTCGCCGGGTCCGCCGACCGCTTCCTCGCGGCGGGCCTGTACGGCTACCAGTTCGCCAACGCCGCCGAACTCGTCCGCGACCACCCCGACTTCGACCTGACCGCTGCCAAGAAGGTTCTCCTGAACGTCTTCTCCGCGCCCAGCGAGTCCTTCCTCACCCGGCACAACGACGCCGTCGTCACCAACTACTGGCCCAACTGGGACCTGTGCGCCCTCGCCTGCGTCCTGGCCACCGGCATCTTCTGCGACGACCGCAGCCGGGTCGACCAGGCCGTCGCGTACTTCAAGCACGGCGCCGGACTCGGCTCCGTCCGCCACGCCATCCCGGTCGTGCACGACAGCGGGCTCGCCGAGTGGCTGGAGGCCGGCCGCGACCAGGGCCACTCCCTGCTCGGCGTGGGCCTCATGGGCACCGTCTGCGAGATGGCCTGGAACCAGGGCATCGACCTTTACGGCTACGACGACAACCGCTTCCTCAAGGGCGCCCAGTACGTGGCGAAGTGGAGCCTCGGGGAATCCGTCCCCTACACCCCGAACACCCGCAGGAAGGGCGCCGTCGGCGGCTGGTCCGGCAGCGAGACGGCCACCGCCGCGGCCGCCGTCGACCCGGCCATGGCCCGCCCGGTCTGGGCGATGATCGCCAACCACTACACCAAGCGCCGCGGCCTGTCCGCCACCTACCTCACCCGCATCGCCGCCAAGTCCGCACCCGAGGGCGGCGGCGGGGACTACGGCCCCAACAGCGGTGGCTACGACCAGCTCGGCTTCGGGACCCTGGCCTTCACCCGCGACCGGACGCCCCGCTCCGAGACCTCGGCCGCCCCCAGCCCCGCGACCTCCGCCGCCGCCGCCGGATCCGGTTCCGGTTCCGGCTCCGACCCGCGCCCGCAGACCCGGTCGTCCGGCAAGCCCGCCCACGACCTCGCCGCGACCGGCACCGCCGACGTCCTCGGCTGGACCGCCGCGGCGGGCGTCGGCGCCGTGGCCGGAGGCCTGCTGCTGCTCCGGCGGCGCGTCCGGCGCCCGGCGCGGTGACCTACAGCTCCGCCTGCCCCGCCCCCTTCAGCGCGCCCAGGTCGAAGACCTCGCCCATCTTGCGGAAGCCCAGGTCACTGGGGTGCAGATGGTCACCTGAGTCGTACTCGGGACGCAGCCGGCGGGGGTCGTACGGGTCCTTGAGGGACGCGTCGAAGTCGACCACCGCGTCGTACACCCGGCCGGCCCGGATCTCGGCGTTGATCTGCCGGCGCACCGTCTCCCGGGCCGGGGTGAAGCCGCGGTGGCCCTTGAAGGGCAGGAGGGTGGCGCCGACGACCTTCAGACCGCGGGCGTGGGCCTGGCGGACCAGGGTGCGCAGGCCGTCGGCGATCCGGTTCGGGTCGGCGCGGTCCGGGTTGCGCAGGATGTCGTTGACGCCGAGGTCGATGACGACGACCTTGACGTTCGTGCGGGAGAGCACGTCCCGGCCGAAACGGCCCAGGCCGCTCTGGTTCTCGACCGGGCGGCCGAGGCCGTCGGCGAGGACCTGGTTGCCGCTGATGCCCTCGTTGACGACGCCGTACCGGGGCAGCGCGTCGCCGCTCCCGACGGCCGTGCGCAGGCGGCCGGCGAGGATGTCGGGCCAGCGGCGGTTGGCGCCGACGGTGGACGTTATGCCGTCGGTGATGGAGTCGCCGAACACGACGGCCGTGCCCGTGGCCTCGTTGCTCAGAACGTCGAGCGCCGTCAGATAGCGCCAGTACGGGGTCTGTTCGGTGTACGGGGTGCCGGTCGCGTCCTCGGTGCGGTCGCCCCGGGCGGCGTAGGACACCTGGCGTGCGTACGGGTGGTACGTCACCGGGCCGGAGGGAGTGGGCGAGTACGTCGTGACCAGGACGTCCGTGTCGTGCGGGACGGTCAGCCGTACGGCGTCGCTGACGATCTGGCCGCCCGGCGGGATGACGACGCGGGTGCTGCCGTTGAACGTGAGACGGCGCATCGTTTCCGCGTCGGCCGCGGCGGTTCCGTCGCCCGTCGAGAGGGCGAGGGAGGCGTGCGTGAGGGTCAGCGGGGACTGGCCGTAGAGGTTCGACAGCGTGATGCGGGCACTCGTACCCCCGGTGCTCGCGTGCACCACGTTGCGCACCGAACGGCCGGCCAGGCCCTCGGTCCCGGTGTCCGGCTCACCGCCCACGGGCGACGTGGCCCAGGCGCCGACCCAGGTGCCGGTCGAGGCGGGTGCGACAGAGGCGTCGCGGTGCGGGCGGCTGTCGGCGAAGGTGCCGCCAGACGTGCCGTCGTCGGCCGCCACGGTGACGTAGATGACGGCGGACACGGCCAGGACCAGCGCGACGAGCGCAGTCAGTACGGCACGGTGCTTCGCAGGGGCCGCAGTTGTCGGCTGCTCCGCAGCAGGCCCCGCGCCCCCGTCACGGGACTTGGTCACGTTGGTGTTGTTCTCCCCCGGAAACGGGAGCCCGAGGCTCCGATCTGATGAGCCCATCATCCGGCATGGGCTCGGGAGACCTGACAGGACCCTGCCCAAAAAACCGTCCGGACAGACGCCGGGAACTCCTGATCCGCTTCGGGAGTCGGTCAGGAAGGGACAATTGTGTGCGGGTGTGTGCGGGATCACCGAACGGGTGGAGCTGATGGAACCTACGGAGACGGAAACACCGAGCCGGACGACGTCGTACCGGACCATGACCGCCTTCACCCCGGCCGACGAAGAACGCCGGCGCGGGGTGCGGCGCATGAAACTGACGGCCACCGGAATGCTGCTGCTCGTGGCCGTCATCTACGTGCTCGCCACCTGGGCCTCGCACGAGGGCGCGGGCAACTGGGCCCGCTACGTGGCCGCCGCCGCCGAGGCCGGCATGGTCGGCGCCCTCGCCGACTGGTTCGCGGTCACCGCCCTCTTCCGGCACCCGCTCGGCCTGCCCATCCCGCACACCGCGATCATCCCGACCAAGAAGGACCAGCTCGGCGTCTCCCTCGGCGAGTTCGTCGGCGAGAACTTCCTCTCCCAGGACGTCGTACGCCAGCGCCTGCGCACCGTCGGCATCGGCAGCCGGCTCGGCGCCTGGCTCGCCGAACCCGAACACGCGGACCGGGTGACGGCGGAACTGGCCACCGCGCTCAGAGGCGCCTTGACCGTGCTGCGCGACTCCGACGTGCAGGCGGTCGTCGCAGAGGCCGTCACCCGGCGCGCCAACGCCCAGGAGATCGCGCCCGGCATCGGCAAGATGCTGGAGAAGATCGTCGCCGACGGCGGCCACAAGCGCGTGGTCGACCTGGTGGTGGCCCGCGCCCACGACTGGCTCGTGCTGCACCGCGGCGACGTGATGGTCGCCGTCGAGGGCGGCGCACCCGGCTGGACGCCCCGCTTCGTGGACAAGAAGGTCGGCGAACGCGTCTACAAGGAGCTGCTGCGCTTCGTCACCGAGATGCGCGACATGCCCTCCCACCCCGCACGCGGCGCCCTCGACCGCTTCCTCACCGACTTCGCCTCCGACCTCCAGTCCGACACGGACACCCGCGCGCGGGTCGAACGGCTCAAGGGCGAGGTGCTGGGCCGCGGCGAGGTCCAGGACCTGATCGCGTCCGCCTGGACCGCCGTACGATCCATGATCGTCGCAGCGGCCGAGGACGAGCGCAGCGAGCTGCGGCTGCGGGTACGGGCCGCACTGCTGTCCCTCGGTGCGCGAATGGCGAGCGAACCGAAGGTGCAGGAGAAGGTCGACAGCTGGGTCGAGGGCGCGGCCGTGCACGTCGTGACCACCTACCGCAAGGAGATCACCTCCCTCATCACCGACACCGTCGCCGGCTGGGACGCCGAGCACACCACCCGCAAGATCGAGGCCCACATCGGCCGCGACCTGCAGTTCATCCGCATCAACGGCACGGTGGTCGGCTCACTGGCAGGATTGCTGATCTACGTGATCTCGCGAGGGCTCGGGGCCTGATTCCAGGCCCCTCCAGGGATACTGACCCCCATGACCCGCTTGATCCTCGCCACCCGCAACGCCGGAAAGATCACCGAACTGAGGGCCATCCTCGCCGAGGCCGGACTCCCCCACGAGCTGATCGGCGCCGACGCCTACCCCGACATCCCCGACGTCAAGGAAACGGGCGTGACGTTCGCGGAGAACGCCCTGCTGAAGGCCCACGCCCTGGCCCAGGCCACCGGCCTCCCCGCCGTCGCCGACGACTCCGGCCTCTGCGTCGACGTCCTGAACGGCGCCCCCGGCATCTTCTCCGCCCGCTGGGCCGGCCGTCACGGCGACGACAAGGCCAACCTGGACCTGCTCCTGGCCCAGCTCTCCGACATCGCGGAGGAACACCGGGGCGCCCACTTCGCGTGCGCGGCGGCGCTCGCCCTGCCGGACGGCACGGAGAGGGTGGTCGAGGGGCAGCTGCGGGGTGCACTGCGGCACGCACCCGCCGGCACGAACGGCTTCGGCTACGACCCGATCCTGCAGCCGGACGGCGAGACGCGGACGTGCGCGGAGCTGAGCCCCGAGGAGAAGAACGCCATCAGCCATCGGGGGAAGGCGTTCCGAGCGTTGGTGCCGGTCGTGCGGGAGTTGTTGGGCTGACTTCACGAAAGAGCCCCGCACCTACGATCCAAAGGTGCGGGGCTCCGATTACCTGTGCGCCCGGTCGGATTTGAACCGACAACACCAGGCTTCTAAGGCCTGTCTCTCTGCCGTTGGAGTACGAGCGCCAGCCGGGATCTACCCTACTGGGCGAGAGTATGCCGTCGCCGCCCACCTCGGCACCAGGTGCTGGTGATCGCGTGGCAATTGGGGCACAGCAGCCGCAGGTTCTCCCGCCGATTGTCCCGCCAGTCCCCGTTGACGTGGTCGATCTCCAGCGTCATGGGCTTCCCGAACCACTCGGAGCCGACACCGCACCTGGCGCACTCCTCGGGTACGCCGACTTCGAACAGCGCACGCCGCAGGCGTTTCGTTGCGATCCGGTGAACGCCGTCGTGCCGCACCAGCACGTCCTCCGGCCGCTTGGCGTTCGTTCCAGGCTTCCCTCGCTGATGCGCCTGCCCCAGAAAGTGGGTCGTGGCGAGGTGGTCGGCAGCGATCCACTTGCGAACGTTCGCGCGCTGTGCGCCGTTGTTGGCGCGGCCCAGACAGCGCAGCACTTCTGCAATGGAGTTCGAATCTCTGACCGCCGCCCGCAGCACATCCGGTGAGGGGCGTGCTTGCCTGCCACTGGGCGGAAAGTGAGAGATGTCGATGCCGAAGTGGGCGAATCGCTTCACGAGATAGCCGCGGAGGTATCCATACGGCCGGGTGCCGAAGAAGGCGATGACCTCGTCGATGTTGGAGCACTGCTCGGCTGCCTGCGAGTCCCCTCCGCTCCGGCCACGCGTTCGCAGCCCGTGCGGAGTAACGAACCGGTTATCGGACAGTCACGCCCGGAACGCGAAACGGCTCGCACCGGGGTACCCCAGTACGAGCCGTCGGCGGCAGAAGCGGGTCCTCAGATCCCCAGGTCCTTGATGATCTTTGCTACGTGGCCTGTCGCGCGGACGTTGTACAGGGCCCGGTCGACCTTGCCCTCCTCGTCCACGACGATCGTGGAGCGGATGACGCCCATGTAGGTCTTGCCGTAGTTCTTCTTCTCGCCGAAGGCGCCGTAGGCGTCGAGGACCTTCTTGTCGGGGTCGGCGAGGAGGGTGATCTTCAGGGATTCCTGTTCGCGGAACTTGGCCAGCTTCTCCGGCTTGTCGGGGGAGATGCCGATGACGTCGTAGCCGGCGCCGGCCAGGAGGGACAGGTTGTCCGTGAAGTCGCAGGCCTGCTTGGTGCAGCCGGGGGTCAGGGCCGCGGGGTAGAAGTAGACGATGACCTTGCGGCCCTTGTGGTCCGACAAGGACACCTCGTTGCCGTCGGCGTCGGGGAGGGTGAAGGCGGGGGCCACGTCGCCGGGCTGGAGTCGCTCGCTCATCGGTCCAGCGTAACGGGGGGCGTTGCGGTGCGGTGGAGGCTGGAGCTGACAGACTGTCCGGGACAGCATCAGGAGACTTCGGAGGCCGTACGGTGGCGGACACGTCGGACACCAGAACCCCGGCGCAGATCGAGGCGGACATCAAGCGCCGTCGCGAAGTGCTGGCCGAGACGCTCGACGAGATCGGGGTGCGGGTGCATCCGCAGACGATCGTCGGGGACGCCAAGGCCAAGGTCGTCGCCCATATCGATCACACGGTGGGGCGGGCCTACGTCCAGGTCAACCGGGTGGTGAGTGAGGTGCGGGCGCAGTTCGTGGACGAGGAGGGCTCGCCCAGGCTGGAGCGGGTCGTGCCGGTCGCGCTGGTCGCGGTCGGGGTGGTGGGGTTGTTCGCGCTGGGGTCGCGGCGACGGCGCAAGGGCTGACGGGGGCGGAGTCGAGCGGTGGCCCGGGTCGTACGGGTCGGTCCGAGGCAGGTAGGTTCGAGGCGTGAGCGCCAACAGAAACGAGCACAGCAACCCTCAGCACGACAAGCTGCCCATCCGGATGCTGCACGACCGGGTTCTCGTGCGGCAGGACGCCGGTGAGGGCGAGCGGCGGTCGGGCGGCGGCATCCTGATTCCCGCGACCGCGGCGGTCGGGCGGCGGCTGGCCTGGGCCGAGGTCGTCGCGGTGGGGCAGAACGTACGGACCGTGGAGACGGGTGACCGGGTCCTGTACGACCCGGAGGACCGGGCGGAGGTCGAGGTGCGGGGCGTGGCGTACGTGCTCATGCGGGAGCGGGATCTGCATGCGGTGGCCGCGGACCGGTTCGAGGGGGCGGAGGACTCCACGGGCCTCTACCTCTGATTCCGGAGGACCTCCGATTTCGGAGCACCTCTGATTCCAGAGCGGGAAGGGGCTGGTGACTGTGGTCACCAGCCCCTTTTGTCGTTCTTTTGCTATGTTCGAAGGAGCCCGACGAGACGCGCCGTACCGGGATGCAGGCAAAGACGACGCACCGAAGGAGAGTCGTCCGTTCGTCTCGGAGGTGTGTGTCGTGGCCTGGGTGCTGCTTGTTGTCGCCGGTCTGCTCGAGGTCGGCTGGTCGATCGGGATGAAGTACACCGACGGGTTCACTCGGCTGGTGCCCAGTCTGTTCACCGGTGCGGGGATCGTCGCGAGCATGGTGCTGCTGTCGTATGCCGCCAGGTCGCTGCCCATGGGTACCGCCTACGGCGTGTGGGTCGGCATCGGGGCGGCCGGGGCGGCGGTGCTCGGCATGGTGGTGCTGGGTGAGCCGGTCACCGCCGCCCGGATCTTCTTCGTCTGTCTGCTGCTGGTCGCCGTGGTGGGGCTGAAGGCGACCGGCGGTCACTGACGGCTGCGGGCCTTCCTACGGCTGGCCTGTCGGGGTGCCGGCGGTTCCGGTGCCGCCGGTGGTCGGATCGCCGCCTGTGTCCGTGCCTCCGCCGGTGGGCGCGCCCGGGGTGCCGCCGCCGGTGGTCGGATCGCCGCCCGTGGTCCCGGCGATCGTGCCGCCGGCCGTGGTGGTGCCGCCGCCGTCGGTGGGGGTGCCGCCGTCCGTCGTCGTACCGCCGTTGGTGGGGGTGCCGCCGGTGGGGGTGCCGCCGGTGTCCTGGCCGCCGTCGGTCGTGGCGCCCCCGGTGTCCTGGCCGCCGTCCGTGCTCGTGCCGCCGGTGTCCTGGCCTCCGGTGCCGGGCTGGTCGGTGGGCTCGGTGCTGGGGGTCTGGATCACGTCGGCGCCCTGCTGGAGCTCCAGGTCGAAGTCGGTGACCGACCGGCCCTTCAGCGCGTCGCTCGTGTACTGCGCCCAGATGTCGGTGGGCGGGCCGCCGCCGTTCATACGTGGCTGACCGAGGGCGTTGTACAGCGGCATGTGCTTGGCCGTGACCGGGTCCTGGCCCATGACGGAGACCACGGTGGCGAGGTCGGGGGTGTAGCCCGCGAACCAGGCGGCGGTGTCCTCCTCGGCGGTGCCGGTCTTGCCGGCCGCGGGGCGGCCCGCTGCCTGGGCTGCGGTGGCGGTGCCGTTGTCGACCACGCTCTGCAGGACGGAGGTGGTGGTGTCGGCGGCCTCGCGGCTGACGGCCTGCTTGGTCTCCCGGTCGGGCAGCTTGACCTCTTCCTTGCCGTCCTTGGTGATCTTCTCGACCATCGTGTACGTGCCGTGCTTGCCGTGGTTGGCGAGCGTGGCGTACGCCTCCGCCATGTCGAGGACGCTGGCGGTGGCGGTGCCGAGGGCGATGGACGGGTAGGGCTGGAGGTCCCTGGTGTCGGCGGGGATGCCGAGGTCGACGGCGGTCTCCTTGACCTTGGCGGGGCCGACGTCGACGGCCATCTGCGCGTAGACGGAGTTGACCGAGAGATCGGTGGCCTTGCGGACGGTGATGTCGCCGTACGACTTCTCGTCCTCGTTCGAGGGGGCGTAGGCGCCGCCGCTCCAGCCCTGTACGGGGCGCCTGCTGGTGCCGTCGTACGCCGTGTTCGGGGTGATGGTCTGGCCGCTCTGGGTGGTGGAGCCGTTCTGGACCGCGGAGGTGAACACGAACGGCTTGAACGTGGAGCCGACCTGGAAGTCACCGCGGGTGGCGCCGTTGGTGTACTGCTTCACGTAGTCGATGCCGCCGTAGAGGGCGACGACCTTGCCGGTCTTGGGGTCGACGGAGGCGCCGCCGGCGCGGACGTAGGTGTCGACCTTGCGGTTCTTCTTGTCCAGTTTGGACATCAGCTGGTCGTTCACGGCCTTGACGAAGGCGTTCTGCTTGGTCTTCTGGAAGGTGGTCGTGATGCGGTAACCGCCGCCCTGCAGCTGGTCCTTGGTGAGGATGTCGTTCTCGGTGAGGTAGTCCTTGACGGCCTCGACGAGGTAGCCGCGCTGGCCGGACAGGCCGGTGGAGATGGTCTGCTCCTTGGGCATGGGGAACTTCATGCCGGTGCGCTCGGACTCGCTGAGCCAGCCCTTCTTGACCATGCCGTCCAGGACGTAGTTCCAGCGGGCGACGGCTGCGGACTTGTTCTCGGGGTGGGCCACGACGTCGTACTCGCTCGGTGCGTTGACGAGCGCGGCGAGGTAGGCGGCGCGGGCCGGGTCGAGGTCGGCGGCGTCCTTGCCGTAGTAGGCCTGGGCGGCGGCCTGGATGCCGTAGGCGTTGCGGCCGAAGTAGCTGGTGTTGAGGTAGCCCTCGAGGATCTCGTCCTTGGACTTGGTGCGGTCCAGCTTGATGGCGATGAAGAACTCCTTGGCCTTGCGGGTGACCGTCTGTTCCTGGGCCAGGTAGTAGTTCTTCACGTACTGCTGGGTGATGGTGGAGCCGGACTGCTTGCCCTTGCCGGTGGCGGTGTTCCAGCCGGCGCGGAGCATGGCCTTGAGGTCGACGGCGGACTCGCTGTAGAAGTCGCGGTCCTCGGCGGCCAGGACGGCGTGCTGGGCGTCCTTGGAGATCTGGGCGAGGGTGACGTTCTCGCGGTTGATGGCGCCGTCGCGGGCGAGCTGGGAGCCGTCGGCGTAGAGATAGACGTTGTTCTGCTTGGTGGCGAGGGCGTTGGCCGGCGGGATCTTCACGAGCGAGTAGCCGAGGAAGAAGAGGCCGATGACCAGCAGGACGCCGATCACGAAGGTGCCGAGCACCATGCGCCAGGTCGGGATGAGCCGCCGCCATCCGGTCCGCTTGGGCCGCTTGGGCTTCTTGCCCTTGCCGCCGCCACCGCCGCTGCCGCTGCCGGTGCCGCTGCCGCCGCTGCCGCTGTCCGCGAGGGAGGCGGCGGTCTGGTCGGAGGGCTGAGGCGTGGGGGTGGAGGTGGTACGGGAGACACGTGAGGTGCCGGAGGTCGGGGCGCCGGCCGGACCCGCGGGGGCCTTGGAGGCCGCAGCGGCGGAACCACCGACCAGCCCGGCGCCGCCCAGCGCAGCGGCCTTGGCGGCACCGCCCGCCGCAGCGGCCTTGGCCGCCTGACCAGCACCGCCCGCCGCAGCGGCCTGAGCCGCCTTCGCGGCGCCGCCGCTTGCCCTGCCTGCCTGGGCCGCGGCGCCCCCCTTTCCGGGCCGGTTCGACTGCGTCGACTCGGCCTGGCGAGGGGCGTTGACGCGCCGGAGGATCTGGGTGGTCTCGGGCGCCGCCGCCTGCCCCGAACCCTGCGGGTCGGCGGCCGCCTTGCCGGTGTCGGCCGACCGGTTCCCCTGGGCCGCGGAGGCGTCCTGGGGTGCCCGGGGGGCCTGGACACGCCGGAGGACCTGGGTGCTCTCGGCCGGGTGAGCCTGCTCGGAGTCCGGCGACCTGTCGGCAGCCGCGGGCCGCCCGGACTGCTCGGGCACTGCGGCACGCCGGGACGTCCGGGCCTGCTCGGCCTGCGTCCGCGACTCCTCGCCCTTGGCCGACGCCCGAGGCTGACCGGGCAGATGAGCCTCCTGGACCCCGTGAGCCTTCTCGGACCCTTGAGACTCCCCGGACTGACGGGACCCGACAGACCCCTGAGACCTCCCGGACCCCTGGGACTCTCCGGACTGACGGGACTCAGCGGACCCCCGCGGCCTTGCGGACCCCTGGGACTTGCCGGCCCCCTCAGACTCCGCAGCCCCCTGAGGCCTCCCGGCTCCCTGAGACTCCGCAGCCCCCTGAGGCTGCTGGGATCCCTCGGTCGCCTGGCCCTTTTCGTCCGTGCGCCCCTGCGTGCCGGTCCGCCCCGCACGGCTCGCCTGAGCGGCCAGAGCCGCCCGGCGCGCCCGGGTCGCCTGGTCCGCACCGGCACCGGAGAGCGACTGCCCCCCGGAGGTCCGGCCCGCACCGGCATGCCCCTGGGCGCCCTGAGCCGACCCATCGGCCGAACCCGGCCGATCGTGGCCCTCCCGGTCCTCACCGGCCCGGTCCTGCCCCCGAGCGGCACGCACCCGGTCCTGGCCCTCCCGACCCTGGTCCTGCCCGGCGCGGACGCCGTCCTGGCCCTGGTCGGTCCGTGCCCGGTCGGCCTGGGTCTCGCGGGTGCTGGGCCCTTCAGCCGACAGCGGTGTGCTTGGTGCCCCGCCCTGGTCCTGCTGCTGCGGCTGCGGCTCGTCGCTCATGTCGTGCACGGACTCCTGTTTCGCGTCGTACGTTTCCCGTACGCCTCGTACGCCTTCTGCGCCCCCAGTTTGAAGACTCTCGCACCTGGCGTTCCGTTCCCGGATTCCGGCACGCTTCCGGGGCGGAAAATGCGTGGCCGGTCGCCGGGCCCAGGGACTAGGCTCCTGCGCTTCGGTGTCGAGCGGTCCAGGGAGGTCGACTGCTGTGGGCGCGGGACGGTTGTACGCGGCCGTCGCGGCGGGGGGATTCAGACGGTACGCGACGTATAGGGCGGCCACTGCGGCAGGGGTGTTCACGAACACGGCCTTCGGGCTGATCCTCGTCTACACGTATCTGGCGCTGTGGGACGAGAAGCCGCACCTCGGAGGGTATGACCAGGCGCAGGTCGTGACGTATGTGTGGCTGGGGCAGGCGCTCTTGTCGACGCTCGCGATCGGGGGCGGAGGCGTCGAGGACGAGTTGATGGAACGCATCCGTACGGGGGATGTGGCGATCGACCTGTACCGGCCCGCGGATCTGCAGTTGTGGTGGCTCGCCGCCGATCTCGGCCGGGCGTTCTTCCAGTTGCTGGGCCGGGGGCTGATCCCGTTCGTCTTCGGTGCACTGTGCTTTCCGGCGTACCTGCCCACGGACGCAGGCACCTGGGGCGCCTTCTTCGTCGCCGTGCTGCTGGCGATGCTGGTCGGCTTCGGGATCCGCTTCCTGGTGGCGCTGAGCGCGTTCTGGCTGCTGGACGGCACGGGTGTGTCGCAGATGGCGTGGCTGCTCGGGTATTTCTGCTCGGGGATGCTGCTGCCGCTGAACGTCTTCCCCGGCGTGCTCGGCGAGGTCGTACGGGCTCTGCCGTGGTCGTCGCTGCTGCAGGCGCCCGCGGACGTCCTGCTGGGGCATGCGGATCCGCTGCGGACGTACCTGTTCCAGGGGGCGTGGGCGGTGGTGCTGCTGGGTGCGGGACGGCTGGTGCAGTCGGTCGCGACGCGGCGGGTGGTGGTCCAGGGTGGGTGAGGGCGGCCGGGTGCGGGAGGGTGTCCGGGCCTATCTGCTGATCGCGGGGATGTGGATGCGGTCCACGATGGCCTATCGCGCCTCCTTCGCCATGACCACGTTCGGGAACTTCGCGGCGACGTTCTTCGACTTCGTCGCGATCATGCTGATGTTCTCGCGGGTGGACGCGCTGGGCGGTTACGCGCTGCCCGAGGTGGCGTTTCTGTACGGGCTGTCCGCCGTGTCGTTCGGGGCGGCCGATCTGGCGATCGGCTCGATGGACCGGCTGGGGCGGCGGGTGCGGGACGGCACGCTGGACACGCTGCTGGTGCGGCCGGCGCCGGTGCTGGCGCAGGTGGCGGCGGACCGGTTCGCGCTGCGGCGGCTGGGCCGGTTGGTGCAGGGGTCGCTGGTGCTGGGCTGGTCGCTGACCCGGGTCGACATCGACTGGACGGCGGGGAAGCTGCTGCTGATGCCGCTGATGCTGGCGAGCGGCTTCGGGATCTTCTGCGCGGTGTTCGTGGCGGGGGCGGCGTTCCAGTTCGTGGCGCAGGACGCGTCCGAGGTGCAGAACGCCTTCACGTACGGCGGCACGACGCTGTTGCAGTATCCGCCGACGGTGTTCGCGAAGGAGTTGGTGCGCGGGGTGACGTTCGTGCTGCCGCTGGCCTTCGTCAACTGGCTGCCCGCCACCTATGTGCTGGGGCGGCCGTATCCGCTGGGTCTGCCGGAGTGGGTGGCGTTCGCGTCGCCGTTGGTGGCGGCGGGCTGCTGTGCGCTGGCCGGGCTGGCGTGGCGGGCGGGGCTTCGTTCGTATCGGAGTACAGGGAGCTAGCGCGGTGCCGGACAGTGACTTCATTGCACTGGAGAAGGTCGAGAAGGTCTTCGAGGTGCGCAAGAAGACCGGGTTTCTCAAACGGGAACGGCGGCAGGTGCGCGCGGTGGACTCGATCTCGTTCACCGTGGCGCGCGGCGAGATGGTGGGCTACATCGGTCCGAACGGCGCCGGGAAGTCGACCACGATCAAGATGCTGACGGGCATCCTGACGCCGAGCGCGGGCCGGCTGCGGGTGGCGGGGATCGATCCCTCGCGGGAGCGGACGCGGCTGGCGCACCGGATCGGGGTGGTGTTCGGGCAGCGGACGACGCTGTGGTGGGATCTGCCGCTGATCGACTCGTACCGGCTGGCGCACCGTATGTACCGCGTCCCGGACGCCCGTTACCGGGAGAACCTGGACCGCTGCGTGGAACTCCTGGAGCTGGGCGACCTGTTGGACGTGCCGGTGCGGCAGCTGTCGCTGGGCCAGCGGATGCGCGGGGACATCGCGGCGGCCCTGCTGCACGATCCGGAGGTGCTGTACCTGGACGAGCCGACGATCGGTCTCGATGTCGTCTCCAAGGCCCGGGTGCGGGGGTTCCTGAAGGAGTTGAACGCGGAGCGCGGGACGACCGTGCTGCTGACGACGCACGATCTGCAGGACATCGAGCAGTTGTGCTCGCGGGTGATGGTGATCGACCACGGGCGGTTGATGTACGACGGCCCGCTCGCCGGGCTGCACGAGGCCGGGGAGGGCGAGCGGACGCTGGTGGTGGATCTGGAGCGCGAGTTGCCGCCGATCGAGGCGCCGCCGTGCCGGGTGGTGCGGGTGGAGGGGCCGCGGCAGTGGCTGGCGTTCCCGGCGGGGCAGTCGGCGGCGCCGCTGGTGGCGCACATCGCGGCCGCGTATCCGCTGGTGGACCTGTCGGTGCGGGAGCCGGACATCGAGGCCGTCATCGCGAAGATGTACGCCGAGAAGGCCGTCTCGTAGGCTTCTGCCATGACCGACGACGCACTCCCGGAACTCCGCGCATCCGACGCCGACCGTGAACGGGTCGCCGAGGTCCTGCGGGACGCCCTCGCCGAGGGGCGCCTGGACATGGAGGAGTTCGAGGAGCGGCTGGAGGCGACGTACAAGGCGCGTACGTACGCCGAGCTGACGCCGATCACGCGTGATCTGCCGGCGGGCGGGGCCGTGGCGCCCAGCCCCGTCTCGTTCACCAAGGAGCCGGTGGAGAGCGGGAGTTGGGCCGGGCGGATCGTCGGGGGCGAGGGATCGTCCACGGGGGCGGTCGCCGTCATGTCCGGCTTCCAGCGCAAGGGGCGCTGGACGGTGCCCAGGAGGTTCACCTGCTTCGCCTTCTGGGGCGGCGGCGAGATCGACCTGCGGGAGGCGGACTTCGCGGCCCGCGAGGTCGAGATCAACTGTGTGGCGATCATGGGCGGGGTGCAGGTGATCGTGCCGCCGGGCGTCGAGGTCGTCGTACGCGGGATCGGTGTCATGGGCGGCTTCGATCACCCCAGGGGGGACGAGCGGGCCGAGCCGGGCGCGCCGCGGGTGGTCGTCGGCGGCTTCGCCTTCTGGGGCGGGGTCGGCGTGGAGCGCAAGGTGACCCGGGCCGAGCGGCAGCGACTGAAGGAGCAGCGCCGGCAGGAGCGACTGGACCGCAGGGAGACGCGGCACGAGCTGCACCGGGCCCGGCGCGAGGATCGGGAGCAGCGCAGGCGCGGGGAGTACTGAGCACTCCCCGGCCGCTTCCTCAGGACGCCGCTACGACGTGCAGACCTTGGTCAGTTCGCCGGCCGCGTCCGTCACCGGGCTGACGTCCGGTGTGTTGTCGCCGTTCTTGATGGCCGTACGGACGTTGCCCACGGCCTTGTTCAGGTCGTCGACCGCCTTGTTGACGTCGGCGTTGTCGGTCTTGTCGCCGATCTTGTCGAGGTTCTTGTCGATGGAGGCGAGGGCCTCGTCGAGCTGCGTCGGGTCGTTCGAGGCGTTCTCCACGGCCTGCTGGAGGCTGGTGACGCTGTCGGCGATGGCGTCGGCGGTCTGCACGCAGTCCAGAGCCTTGTTCACGGCGTCGCAGCCCGTGGTGAGGCCTGCGGTGAGCGCGGCGGTCGCTACGACGGCGGCGACGGCGGTGAGTCGGCGTCGGCTGGCGGCCATGGTGGTGTTCCCTCCCCTGATACGACTGGCCGGGCGCACGGTGGTGGACCGTGCGCCCGTATCCATAGGGACGCCGGGAGGCTGCCGGGGGTTGCCTTCGCGTATCCCGGTTTTTGGCGTGCCCTTTACTTTCGGTGCCCGCTACTTCTCGAGGGTGGCGGCCAGTGCGGCCCGCTGGATCACGGCCAGCTCGGTGCAGCCGGTGACGGCGAGGTCGAGCAGGGCGTTCAGTTGCTCGCGGGCGAACGGCTCGGCCTCGGCGGTGCCCTGGACCTCGACGAAGCGGCCGTCGCCGGTGCAGACGACGTTCATGTCGGTCTCGGCGCGCACGTCCTCCTCGTAGCAGAGGTCGAGGAGGGGGACCTGGCCGACGATGCCGACGGAGACGGCGCTGACGGTTCCGGTGAGCGGCTGACGGCCGGCCTTGATCAGCTTCCTGCCCTGGGCCCAGGCGATGGCGTCGGCGAGGGCGACGTAGGCGCCGGTGATGGCGGCGGTGCGGGTGCCGCCGTCGGCCTGGAGGACGTCGCAGTCGAGGACGATGGTGTTCTCGCCGAGCGCCTTGTAGTCGATGACGGCCCGAAGGGAGCGGCCGATGAGCCGGGAGATCTCATGGGTGCGGCCGCCGATCTTGCCCTTGACGGACTCGCGGTCGCCGCGGGTGTTGGTGGCGCGGGGCAGCATGGCGTACTCCGCGGTGACCCAGCCCTCGCCGCTGCCCTTGCGCCAGCGCGGGACGCCTTCGGTGACCGAGGCGGTGCAGAACACCTTGGTGTCGCCGAAGGAGACGAGGACGGAGCCCTCGGCGTGCTTGCTCCAGCCGCGTTCGATGGTGACCGGGCGGAGCTGTTCAGGGGTGCGGCCGTCGATTCGAGACATGGCCACGAGCCTATCCGGAGTGACGGAAGGGGCCCCTCCCCCGTCGGGAAGAAGCCCCTCGCAGATGATCCCGGTCGCCCCGGGATCTCACATCATGTCTTCGATCTCCGCGGCGATCGGGTCGGCGTCGGTGCCGATGACGACCTGGATGGCGCTGCCCATCTTGACGACGCCGTGGGCGCCTGCGGCCTTCAGGGCGGCCTCGTCGACCAGCGCGGGGTCGGACACCTCGGTGCGCAGCCGGGTGATGCAGCCCTCGATCTCCTCGATGTTGTCGATTCCGCCGAGGCCGGCGACGATCTTCTCAGCCTTGCTGGCCATGTTCCTTCTCCCTGATCCGAACCGCTTTGTCGCAGTAACCCACAGTTGGCCCATCTTCGCGAGCGGTCATGCCGTACGTGCCGAATGATGGCGATCACCACAGCGGAACCGTCCGCCGACTGGTCTACACCACCTGGGGGACGGTCGCCAAACCGCGTCCCGTCGAGCCGCCCCGGGAGGACGCCATGAGCGCCGACAGCACGGTCAGCCCCGCGCGCGCCCGCCGGCACACCCTGTTCCAGGGGCTGCAGAAGATGGGCCGCAGCCTCCAGTTGCCGATCGCGGTGCTCCCGGCCGCGGGCCTGCTGATCGGGCTGTCCTCGGCGGGCGTGGTCGGGGAGGGAGGCCTGGGCTGGACGTCGGTGGCCAAGGTGATGGCGGGAGCGGGCGGCTTCCTGCTCAACGGCTCCCTCGGCCTCCCCCTGCTGTTCTGCGTGGGTGTCGCGATCGGCATGGCCAAGAAGTCCGACGGCTCGACGGCACTCGCGGCGGTCACGGGGTTCCTCGTCTACTACGGCGTGCTGCAGCAGTTCCCGCAGGACTGCCCCGCCGGTTCGAAGGCGATCCCGCAGGTCGGCTGTCAGGTCAGCGACGGGTCGGTGACGGCCTTCACCTTCCAGAACCCCGGCGTGTTCGGCGGCATCGTGATGGGCCTGCTGACCGCCTTCTTCTGGGCCCGCTTCCACCGCACCAGGCTGGTGGACTGGCTCGGCTTCTTCAACGGCCGCCGGCTGGTCCCGATCATCATGTCGTTCGTCGCCATCGTCTTCGCGGTGCTGTGCCTGTGGATCTGGCCACCCATCGGCAGCGCGCTGGAGACCTTCAGCCACTGGCTGCGGGACACCGGCTCCTGGGGTGCGGGCCTGTTCGGTGTCGCCAACCGCGCGCTGCTCGTCGTCGGCCTCCACCAGTTCCTGAACGTGCCCATCTGGTTCCAGTTCGGCAGCTACACCAAGCCGGACGGGACGGTGGTGCACGGCGACATCAACATGTTCCTGCAGGGAGACCCGAGCGCGGGCCAGTTCACCTCGGGCTTCTTCCCGATCATGATGTTCGCGCTGCCGGCCGCCGGGCTGGCGATCACGCACTGCGCCAAGCCGCACCGCCGCAAGGAGGTCGGCGGCCTGATGATGTCGGTGGCGCTGACGTCGTTCGTGACCGGCATCACCGAGCCGATCGAGTACTCGTTCCTGTTCATCGCCCCGTTCCTCTACGCGATCCACGCCGTGCTCACGGGCGTCTCGATGGCGGTGACCTGGGCGCTCGGGGTGCACGCCGGCTTCGGCTTCTCGGCCGGCCTGATCGACTACCTCATCTACTGGCACCTGGCGACGAAACCGTGGCTGATCATCCCGATCGGCCTGTGCTTCGCGGCCGTCTACTACGCCGTCTTCCGGTTCGCGATCACGGTGTTCGACCTGAAGACGCCGGGCCGCGAGCCGGAGGACGAGATCGAGGACGTCACCAAGGCCTGACGACACGACCCGACCGGGCCCTTGGACCTTCCGTCCGGGGCCCTTCGTCATGCCCGTCGCCATGCCCGTCGCCATACCCGCCGAAGGCCTCCGTGACCAGCACGGCGCGTAATCCCGCGGTAGCGGATCCGCGGGTTCCTTATCCCGCCTTCATCGTGCTACAACAGGTCTACACCACTGGGTGGTGTAGACCAGAGACGCTGCCGTCCCCTTCCATGGTTCCCGGGCGGCGCCTTGCCCACTGGAGGAACTTGTGACCACGGCCAGCGCCGCCCCCGCGGCGGAGAAGAAGAAGGGCGCCGGGGTGATGGCTGTGCTCCAGCGCATCGGCCGCAGCCTGATGCTGCCGGTGGCGGTGCTGCCCGCCGCCGCCCTCCTGGTGCGCCTCGGCAACACCGACATGCTGGGCGACCCCGGCTACCCCGCGTTCCTCACGAAGATCGCGTCCTTCATGGCGGCCGGCGGCAACGCGATCCTCGACAACATGCCGCTGCTGTTCGCCGTGGGCATCGCGATCGGCTTCGCGAAGAAGTCGGACGGCTCGACGGCGCTCGCCGCGGTGGTCGGCTACCTGGCCTTCAAGAACGTGCTCGGCACCTTCACCGACAAGAACCTGCCGAAGGTGGCGACGGCCGTCGACGGCAAGGTCGTCATGATGGACGCCCCGGCGGACGCCAAGGTCCTCGGCGGTGTGGTGATGGGCCTCGTGGTCGCGCTGCTCTACCAGCGCTTCTACCGCACCAAGCTGCCGGACTGGGCGGGCTTCTTCGGCGGCCGTCGCCTGGTGCCGATCCTGTCGGCCTTCGCGGGCCTGCTCATCGGCATCGTCTTCGGCTACATCTGGCCGGTACTCGGCTCGGGTCTGCACAACTTCGGTGAGTGGCTGGTCGGTTCGGGCGCCGTCGGCGCCGGGATCTTCGGTGTCGCCAACCGCGCGCTGATCCCGATCGGCATGCACCACCTGCTGAACTCGTTCCCGTGGTTCCAGGCGGGCGACTACCACGGCAAGAGCGGCGACATCGCGCGCTTCCTGGCCGGCGACCCGACCGCGGGTCAGTTCATGACCGGCTTCTTCCCGATCATGATGTTCGGCCTCCCGGCCGCCTGCCTCGCCATCGTGCACTGCGCCCGCCCGGAGCGCCGCAAGGTGGTCGGCGGCATGATGTTCTCGCTCGCCCTCACATCCTTCGTCACCGGCGTGACCGAGCCGATCGAGTTCACCTTCATGTTCATCGCGCCGGTCCTGTACGCGATCCACGCGGTCCTCACCGGCATCTCCATGGCGCTGACCTGGTCGCTGGGCATGCGCGACGGCTTCGGTTTCTCGGCCGGCGTGATCGACTGGGGTCTGAACCTGGGCATCGCGAGCAACCCGTGGGGTCTGATGCTGGTGGGCCTGTGCTTCGGCGCCGTCTACTACGTCGTCTTCCGCTTCGCCATCATCAGGTTCAACCTGCCGACCCCGGGCCGCGAGTCGGACGAGGAGCTGGCGGAGATCCTGAAGGCCGAGGCCAAGTAAGGCTTTCGACCTCCCCGACCCCAAACCGAAGTCCCCGGCCGCACAGCGGACCGGGGACTTCGGTTTGACGGGGGCGGGGCCTCAGATCTCGTACGTGACCCGCGGAGCGGCCAGCTCCACCGGGCCCGTGAACACCTCGCGTGCGTCGGCGAGGTTGACCTGCGGGTCGGTCCACGGCGGGATGTGGGTGAGGACCAGGCGGCGCGCGCCCGCGCGGGCCGCCGACTCGCCCGCCTCACGGCCGTTGAGGTGCAGGTCGGGGATGTTTTCCTTGCCGTGCGTGAAAGCGGCCTCGCACAGGAACAGGTCCGTGTCCCGGGCCAGCTCGTCCAGCGCCTCGCTGACGCCCGTGTCGCCGGAGTACGTCAGCGACCGACCGCCGTGCTCGACGCGGATGGCGTACGCCTCCACGGGGTGGCGCACCCGCTCGGTGTGCACCGTGAACGGGCCGACCTCGAACGTGGACGGCTTGACCGTGTGGAAGTCGAAGACCTCGCTCATGGAGGAGGCGGAGGGAGTGTCGGCGTACGCCGTGGTCAACCGGTGTTCGGTGCCCTCGGGGCCGTAGACCGGGATCGGATCGCAGCGGCCGCCGTCGTGCCGGTAGTAGCGCGCGACGAAGTACGCGAGCATGTCGATGCAGTGATCGGCATGCAGATGACTCAGGAAGATCGCGTCGAGGTCGTAGAGACCGCAGTGGCGCTGCAGCTCGCCGAGGGCGCCATTGCCCATGTCGAGCAGCAGCCGGAAGCCGTCGGCCTCTACGAGGTAGCTCGAGCAGGCCGATTCCGCGGACGGGAACGACCCAGAGCAGCCGACGACGGTGAGCTTCATGAAGCAGAAACCTCCGTAGGCGGGAAACCGATGGACGGGAAGCGGAGAGAGGGGTCGGGAAGGGGGGCAGACGGGGGTCGTGCGGTTTGTCGAGCGTAAGGCGCAAAAGGGCCGGTCGCTCCTCCGCCAGGGGCCGTTGTGGGCGAACTCACCTGTGGTGTCACCGGTTCGGCTGGACCGGGGGCGCAGAAGCTTACGAGAGGGCGCGCGATGTCGAGCGCGCGCCGGTAACGTCGTTCGTATGGACACGTCCTGGTGGCTGGCGCTCGCGGCGGTGGTACTGCTCGCGCTGGTCGCCACGCTCGTCGACGGCTGGGGGCGGGGACGCCGGCCGGGCGGGCGCCGACTGCGGCCTCCGGGGCGCCCCGGAGGCCGGGACCGGGCCCTGACGACGCGTCCGCACCCGGGGGACATCTGGTGGGCGAACGTGCCGTACGAGGACCGGTCCGAGGTAAAGGACCGGCCCTGTCTGGTGTTGGCCGTGCGCGGGAACCGGGCCACGGTCGCGAAGATCACCAGCAAGTACCACGACGAGCGCGCCGGGGTGATCCCGCTGCCGCCCGGCGCGGTCGGCGACGCCCACGGCCGGCCCAGCTTTCTGCAGACCGACGAGCTGCGCGAGGTGCCGTTCGGCGATTTCCGGCGCCGGATCGGTGTGGTCGACCCGGTCCTGTGGGACCAGGTCAGGCACCTCGCCGGCTAGCCGACCGTCACGGTGACCTTCCACTCCTCGATGCCCTTGCAGGAGACCTGGCCGGCAGCGGTGGGCTCGGCGCACAGGGGGCGGGAGGACGTCAGCTCGGACTTTCCGGCGGCGACCGCCTGGTAGGCCGCGGTGGCGTCGCCCGGCTGGATGACGAAGCCGGAGTTGATCGCCCTCAGGGCGGTGCCGCTCGCCGCGACCGGCTTCCAGGGGCGGCTCTTCGTGCCGTCGAGGGTGAGCCGCAGCTCGCCGCCCTTGGCCAGGCAGACGGTACGGCCGTTGTCGGCGGCGGTCAGTTCGGCGTGGGTGGCGCATCCGCCGCCGGGCTTCGTGGCGGACGGCGACGGTGACACCTTGCCGTTGTCGCCGGTGCCGCTGCCGGTGTCCCCACCGCTCTGGGAACCGCAGCCCGCGAGGAGCAGCGCTGCCGCCGCGAGGACGATGGGCGTCGTACGGCGCATGGTGTCCGCCTTTCTGCCGTGGCCGGGCCTGCCGGCCCCTTGGTGCAGATGAGACGTACCACCGGCACGGACGGATCCCGTACCCGGAAGGCTTTCTTCCGGGTACGGGATCCGGTTGCCGTACGGCTCAGCCGGTCGTCAGGGCGGTGTCGTCCACGACGAAGCTGGTCTGGAGGGAGGAGTCCTCCACTCCGCTGAACTTCAGGGTGACCGTCTGGCCCGCGAACGAGGACAGGTCGAAGGTCTTGAGCGCATACCCGGAGGCGGCGTTGGCGTTCGAGTACGTCGCCAGGGTGGTCGAACCGGCGGTCACGGTCAGCTTGTCGTACACGGTGCTGCCGGTCTCGGCCGTGTCGATGTGCAGGTAGAAGGTGAAGCTGGCCTTGCAGCCGGACGGGACGGTCACCGACTGGGACAGCGTGTCGGTGTGCGAGGAGCCGTACCCGTCGAGCCAGGCCTTGTACGAGCCGCCGTGTGCGGCCTCACCGGAGTCGTTGGTGATGACACCGCTGGAGGCGGTCCAGGTGGTGTTGCCCGACTCGAAGCCCGGGTTGCCGAGCAGCTGGGCCGAGGTGCAGGTGCCGCCGGAGGAGCCGACCGTCCATGTGAAGGAGGTCGAGCCGGAGGCGCCGGTGGAGTCGGTCGCGGTGACCGTGACCTGGTAGGTGCCAGCGGTGGACGCCGTACCGGAGATCAGGCCGGAGGAGCTGTTGATGGACAGGCCGGTGGGCAGGCCGGAGGCGCTGTAGGTCAGGGTCGCGCCCGCGCTGTCGGTGGCGTGGATCTGCAGGCTTGCCGAGCTGCCGGTGATGGTCGACTGGCTGCCGGGGTTGGTGACGGTCACCGTGTTGCCGGTGCTGGTGCCGGCGGTGAAGGCGGTGGTGCCGTTCGGGGTGCCCCAGCCGGTCGGGCCGTCGTAGCCGGCGGTCGCGGTGCAGAAGTACGAGGTGGAGCAGGAGCCGTTGCTGCCGCTGGTCACGTCGTACAGGTTGCTCGTGTGCTGGTACGGGTACTTCGCCGGGTAGTCGCCGGAACCCGGGGTGCCCGCGAGGGCGTAGACACCGGCGACGATCGGGGCGGAGGCGCTGGTGCCGCCGTAGACCGCCCAGCCGGAGCCGCCGTAGGTGTCGTAGACCGCCACGCCGGTGGCCGGGTCGGCGACCGCGGAGACGTCGGCCTCCATGCGCTTGGTGCAGCCGGTGTCGGTCTGCCAGCTCGGCTTCGCGTCGTACGCCGAGCAGCCGGAGCCGGTGCCCTCGGTGGAGCTGGTGTGCCACACCGACTCGCTCCAGCCACGGGAGTTGGAGGAGGAGGTGAGCGCGGTGCCGCCGACGGCGGTCACGTACTGGGAGGTCGCCGGGTACTCGGCGCCGTAGGCGGAGTCACCGGAGGAGACGGTGATCGCGACGCCCGGGTGCTTGAAGTACTGGGTGTCCTCGCTGGTCTGGCTGGACGCCTCGTCGCCGCCCCAGCTGTTGGAGACGACCTTGGCGCCGAGGGAGACCGCCTCGTTCTCGGCGATGCCGAGGTCGGTGTCGTTCGCCGAGTTGGCCTCGACCAGGACGATGCTGCAGTTCGGGCAGACCGCGCTGACCATGTCGAGGTCCAGCGCCTCCTCGCCCGCCCAGCCGGTGTCGTTGGTGGGCAGCGAGGTGGTCGAACCGGTCTGGCTGACCTGCTTGAAGCAGCCGTTGGCCTTGGTGCAGGCCGACAGCCCGTAGGTGGACCGGTAAGTGCCCAGGTCCGCCTCGGCGTTGGGGTCGTTGTAGGCGTCGACGATGGCGACCGTCAGACCGCTGCCGCCGGTCGAGGGCAGGTTGTAGGCGCTGTGCAGGTTGGCCGGGGAGAGGCCGGAGGGTGCGGCGGCGGCGAGCGCCGAGGCGAGCCGCTGCTTGATGTCGGTGCGGCGCTGGGCGAAACAGGACGCGTGGCCCGGCTTCGCGGTGGCGCACAGGTGGGTCGTGGGGACCTTCTGGCCGGCCTTGCCGGTCGAGTGGAAGGTCTGGTGCTCCGGGGCGGTCAGGGCCTTGGCGTTCTGCGCGGACCGGGAGATGTGGGGCGCGGGAGCGGCTGCGGCCTGGGCCCCGGCCGTCGGTGCCGCCGCCAGTCCGGCGACGGTCAGGGCGAGGGAGGGGAGGGCGACGGAGAGGAGTCTTCGCAGACTCGGTCTCCGTCCGCTCGGGCGTGACTCGCGCATGGGGTACTGCCTCCATCGGGAAGTGGGGTTTCTCGCACTGGTTGGGCAGGCCCGTGACGCGCGTAGCGGCGGCAGAACCGCGCAGTCATGAGCATGACACTCGCAGCGCCCTGGATGTCGGGTGAGCGTGACATGACAGGGTGCGGGAGGAACGTAGCCCTGGCCCGAGGGTCACCGGCAGTACCGCAGGGACTTCTTTGCCCCTCCATAGGAGGGGCTTAGCCCCCTCATAGGAGGGGGATGGCGCGTAGTTGGCCCGTAGAACAGGGGCGCTATGCCCAGAGCTGGCCCTGCAGCGTCTCGATGGCCTCCTCGGTGGTGGCAGCCGTGTAGACGCCCGTGGAGAGGTACTTCCAGCCGCCGTCGGCGACGATGAAGACGATGTCGGCGCTCTCGCCCGCCTTGACGGCCTTCGCGCCGACGCCGATCGCCGCGTGCAGGGCGGCGCCGGTGGAAACGCCCGCGAAGATGCCCTCCTGCTGGAGGAGTTCACGGGTGCGGGTGACCGCGTCGGCGGAGCCGACGGAGAAGCGGGTGGTGAGAACGGAGGCGTCGTACAGCTCCGGTACGAAGCCCTCGTCGAGGTTGCGCAGGCCGTAGACCAGGTCGTCGTAGCGCGGTTCGGCGGCGACGATCTTCACGTCCGGCCGGTGCTCGCGCAGGTAGCGGCCGACACCCATGAGGGTGCCGGTGGTGCCGAGGCCCGCCACGAAGTGGGTGATGGAGGGGAGGTCGGCGAGGATCTCCGGGCCGGTCGTGGCGTAGTGGGCGCCGGCGTTGTCCGGGTTGCCGTACTGGTAGAGCATCACCCAGTCCGGGTGCTCGGCGGCCAGCTCCTTGGCCACGCGCACGGCGGTGTTGGAGCCGCCCGCTGCCGGGGAGGAGATGATCTCGGCGCCCCACATGCCGAGCAGGTCCCGGCGCTCCTGCGAGGTGTTCTCGGGCATCACGCACACCATGCGGTAGCCCTTGAGCTTGGCCGCCATCGCGAGGGAGATGCCGGTGTTGCCGGAGGTGGGCTCCAGGATCGTGCAGCCCGGGGTGAGCCGGCCGTCCTTCTCCGCCTGCTCGATCATGTGCAGGGCCGGACGGTCCTTGACCGAGCCGGTCGGGTTGCGGTCCTCCAGCTTCGCCCAGATACGGACGTCCGGGGACGGCGACAACCGCGGCAGGCGCACCAAGGGGGTGTTGCCCACCGCGGCCAGCGGGGAGTCGTAGCGCATGCCGGTCTCAGGCCATGCCGCCGGCCACGGCCGGCAGGATCGTCACGGTGTCGCCGTCGGTCAGCTTGGTGTCGATGCCGTCGACGAAGCGGACGTCCTCGTCGTTCAGGTACACGTTGACGAAGCGGCGCAGCTGGCCGTTGTCCACGATGCGGGCCTGGATGCCGGTGTGCCGGGTCTCGAGGTCGGTGAACAGGTCGGCGAGGGTCTCACCGCTGCCCTCCACCGCCTTCTGACCGTCGGTGTACTGGCGGAGGATGGTGGGGATGCGGACCTCGATGGCCATGGTTGCGGGCTCCTGTTCGGAAAGAGTCGGTTCGTCGATTCGGTGTGCGCGCCTGGGAGTCCCCCCAGGCTTTGGGCACCGGGGGAGCGCCGCGGGAGCGGCCGTACGGAGGCGGGGAACGTCAACAGATGGCGCTGTTCAGCCTGCACAGGTCGACGTGCAGCCGCGCCACGAGCAGCATGCCCGGCGTCTTCTCGCACACGTCGTTCAGAACCATGGGCTCATCGTATCGATTCCCGGTCCCGGTTCCGGAGTGTCATTCCACATGCCGGACGCAATCCGTTCAGTCATTGAGACGCGCTACTCAGGGACCGCCGCCGGTGCGGCAGGTCAGTAGGCCTCCACGACCTTGACCTCCTCCTCGGCGACCTCGCCGTCGAGGATCCGGAAGGAGCGGAACTGGAAGTCGCCGAGGCCGTCGGCGTCCGCGGTGGAGACGAGGACGTAGTGGGCGCCGGGCTCGTTGGCGTAGCCGATGTCGGTGCGGGACGGGTACGCCTCGGTCGCCGTGTGGGAGTGGTAGATGATCACCGGCTCCTCGTCACGGTCGTCCATCTCGCGGTAGAGCTTGAGCAGGTCCTGCGAGTCGAACTCGTAGAAGGTGGGCGAGCGGGCCGCGTTCAGCATGGGGATGAAGCGCTCGGGGCGCCCCGCGCCCACCGGGCCGGCGACCACGCCGCACGCCTCGTCGGGGTGGTCCTCGCGCGCGTGGGCGACGATCTGGTCGTACAGGGCCTGGGTGATGGTCAGCATGGGGGTCAGGATAAGCAGAGGGGCCGTCCCGTACCGGGGGGTGGTACGGGACGGCCCACATGATGGACGTCCTGAGCGGCTGCCGCCGGGGGTGCCACGAGTACTCCCGGCGGCCGGACGTCCTGGGATGGTCTACCCGGAGGTCAGCCCACCTGCTCCAGCTCCGGCTCGCGACGGTCGGCGACCTGGGGCGTGCGGGTCTTCAGGACCAGCCAGCCGATGCCGAGCGCGGCCGCCCAGCCCGCCATCACGTACAGGCAGACGCGGGAGTCGGCGTCGTACGCGATCAGGCCGGTGACGAAGAGCAGGAACGCGATGGCGATGTACGAGCACACCGCGCCGCCCGGCGCCGGGAAGGACGAGGCGGGCAGCCGGCCCGCGACGACCGCGCGGCGGTAGAGGACGTGGCTGATCAGGATCATCAGCCAGGTCCAGATGCCGGCCGCGGTGGCGACGGAGGTGACGTAGCCGAACGCCTTCTCCGGGACGATGTAGTTGAGGATCACGCCGATGCCCATGAAGGCCACCGAGACGGTGATGCCGAGCGCGGGGGTCTTGGTGGACGACAGCCTGGAGAAGACGCGGGGCGCCTCGCCGTTGTCCGCCAGGGTGCGCAGCATGCGGCCCGTGGAGTACATACCCGAGTTGCAGGAGGACAGGGCCGCGGTGAGCACCACGAAGTTGACGATGCCGGCGCCGGCCGGGATGCCGATCAGGGCGAACGCCTTCACGAAGGGGCTGACGCCCGCCGCGAACTCGGTCCACTTGACCACGCACAGGATGACGGTGAGGGCACCGACGTAGAACAGGGCGATGCGCCAGGGCAGGGTGTTGATCGCCTTCGGGAGGGTCTTCTCCGGGTCCTCGGACTCGCCCGCGGTGACGCCGACCAGCTCGACGGCGAGGTAGGCGAACATCACGCCCTGCAGCGTCATCAGGGAGGAGCCGACACCCTTGGGGAAGAAGCCGTCGAACTGCCACAGGTTCGAGACGGACGCGGTGTCACCGGCGGCGCTGAAGCCGAAGGTGAGCACGCCCAGACCGATCACGATCATGCCGATCAGGGCGGTGACCTTGACCATGGAGAACCAGAACTCCAGCTCGCCGAAGAGCTTCACGGAGATCAGGTTGACCCCGAAGAGGATCACCAGGAAGACGAGCGCGGTCACCCACTGGGGGACGGACGGGAACCAGTAGTGGATGTAGATCGCGGCGGCCGTCAGCTCGGCCATGCCGGTCACGACCCACATCAGCCAGTACGTCCAGCCGGTGAAGTAGCCGAAGAACGGGCCGAGGAACTCGCGGGAGTACTCCGCGAACGATCCCGAGACCGGGCGGTAGAGCAGCAGCTCGCCGAGCGCGCGCATGATGAAGAAGATGATCACACCCGCGAGGGCGTACATCATGATCAGGCTGGGACCGGCCTTGGCGATGTTCGCCCCGGCTCCCAGGAACAGGCCGACGCCGACCGCGCCGCCGATGGCGATCATCTGGACCTGGCGGCTGCCGAGCCCGCGCTCGTAGCCCTCCTCAGGGGCTTCGGTGACCTTCTCGGAGGTCATGTGTGGTGCGCCTTTCTCCATGCCGAACCGGGCCTTTCGTCGGCCTCGGATCGGGTTTCGATCCCCCCGGATTGATGGAGCTGAGCGGGTTTCGCAAGCCCGCTCGTGCCTGGCCGGCGGTCGCCGGCTCGGTGGCGCACCCGGCCGGACATGGGTGGTGTCCGCCGGGCGGTCGTGAAGATTTATCACGGCCGCAATATGGAGCACAGGGGCGCACTGTGGCGCACCACACAGGGAAAAGCGGACAAAGAACGCCCTAACGCGGCAAACCAGGCCGCAACGGTGACGCGATCGTTATCCGGATTTGAGCGTCCTCTGAGCGGACACGCAAAAACGACAAGTTACGGCATAAGGGTGGTCACGAGCGTCTCCTGGAGGCCGCCCAGCCACAGATACGCCATCACCATCGGCTTGCGCGGGTCCTCGTCCGGGAGCCGGTAGAGCAGATCGGTGTCGTCCTCGTCGGTGATCTCCAGTCGGGCGCCGATCGCGAGGCGCAGGTCGTTGAGGGCACCGAGCCAGCACCGCGACTCCTCCGGGGACAGCTTGAGAACCGCCCCGCCGTCGTCCACCGGGGACAGCGCGTCCAGGGTGCGGATCACCGCGAGGGCGTTCTCACGCTTGCCGGCCCTGAGGTCGTTCTCGGTGTAGCGGCGGAACTCGGCGGAGTGCGCCTGCCGCTCCTCGGCCTGGGCCGGGGAGTCGGGCGCCTTCTCCGGGTCGCTGTAGGCGTCCGGGAAGAGCCTGCGCAGGACCGGATCGGTGGGCGGCTCGCTCGGACCCTCGGCGAACAGCTCGGCCAGCGGGTCGTCGGGGGCGTCCGCGGTGGGGCCGGGGCCGATGAGTTCCAGGAGCTGGACGGCCAGCGACCGGATGATGGAGATCTCGACATCGTCGAGCGCGACGGCGGCGCCGCCGCCGGGGATCGGTTCGAAGGTTCCGGGCATGAAGGGGATTCGCTACTTCCGGTCCTGCTGGAGGGTGGCCCACAGACCGTAGCCGTGCATCGCCTGCACGTCGCGTTCCATCTCCTCGCGACTGCCGCTGGAGACGACCGCCCGGCCTTTGTGGTGGACGTCGAGCATGAGCTTGGTGGCCTTGTCCTTCGGATAGCCGAAGTACGACTGGAAGACGTACGTCACATAGCTCATGAGGTTGACCGGGTCGTTGTGGACGATCGTGACCCAGGGGACGTCGGGTTCGGGTACGGCGAAGACCTCCTCCGCCGACTCGGTGCGTTCGATCTCTACGGGCGCGGGTGACGTCACACAGCCCATGCTGCCACGCGCCGTACAAATCGTCACACTGACGAGATGGGGGTACGATTGTTTGCCATGAACACAGCGGACCTTGGGCTGCCGGTGCACGTTCCCTCGACGGCGCTCTTCACTGACCAGTACGAACTGACGATGCTGCAGGCCGCGCTGAAGGCCGGTACGGCCGAGCGGCGCAGCGTGTTCGAGGTCTTCACCCGGCGGCTGCCGGACGGGCGCCGCTACGGCGTGGTGGCGGGCACCGGGCGTGTCCTGGACGCGGTCGAGAACTTCCGCTTCGACGAGGGTGTCCTCGGCTTCCTGCGGGAGCGGAAGATCGTGGACGAGGCCACCCTGAAGTGGCTCGCCGACTACCGCTTCGGCGGCGACGTCTGGGGCTACCCCGAGGGCGAGGTCTACTTCCCCGGCTCGCCGCTCATCCGGGTCGAGGGCACCTTCGCCGAGTGCGTGCTGCTGGAGACCGTGATCCTCTCCATCCTCAACCACGACTCGGCGATCGCGGCCGCCGCCTCCCGGATGGCCTCCGCCGCCGGCGGCCGGCCGCTGATCGAGATGGGCGCCCGCCGCACCCACGAGCTGGCCGCGGTCGCCGCCGCGCGGGCCGCGTACATCGGCGGCTTCGCGACCACCTCCGACCTCGCGGCGGGCTTCCGGTACGGCATCCCGACCGTCGGCACCTCCGCGCACGCCTTCACCCTGCTGCACGACCGGGAGCGGGACGCCTTCCAGGCCCAGGTCAACTCCCTCGGCCGGGCCACCACCCTGCTGGTGGACACCTACGACGTCGCCGAGGCCGTCCGTACGGCGGTGGAGGTGGCCGGGCCCGAGCTGGGCGCGGTCCGCATCGACTCCGGGGACCTGCTCCTCGTGGCACACCGGGTGCGGCAGCAGCTGGACGAGCTGGGCGCCCGGGACACGAAGATCATCGTGACCTCCGACCTGGACGAGTACGCCATCGCCTCGCTGGCCGCCGCGCCCGTGGACGCGTACGGCGTCGGCACCCAGCTGGTGACCGGCTCCGGGCACCCGACCTGCTCGATGGTCTACAAGCTGGTCGCCCGGGCCGAGTCCGCCGGCCCGGCGGCACCGCTGGTGCCGGTCGCGAAGAAGTCCACCGGGGGCAAGACCTCCGTCGGCGGCCGCAAGTGGGCGGCCCGCCGCCTGGACGAGGAGGGGGTGGCGGAGGCCGAGGTCATCGGGGCCGGGCCGGTGCCGGCCGAGCTGGCCGACCGGCAGCTGCTGGTGCAGCTGGTCAAGGGCGGCGAGGTCGTCGCACGCGAGCCGCTCGACGTGTCCCGCGACCGGCACCTCGCCGCGCGGGCCAATCTGCCGCTGTCCGCTACACAGCTCTCGCGCGGGGAACCCGTCATTCCGACGGAGTACCTCCACCTGCACTCGGGTAGCTAGAGCCCGACCCTCGTCCGCCCCCTGGCAACGCCCCCTCCCGAACGGGCCGCAAAGTCTCTAGGCTCAGTTACTTAAACCTCAGTCGAAGGACACCCACCATGCGCCGCGCCTTGATCGTCGTAGACGTGCAGAACGACTTCTGCGAGGGAGGCAGCCTCGCGGTGGCCGGGGGTGCCGACGTGGCCGCCGCGATCACCGAGCTGATCGGTCAGGCGGCGGGTACGGGATACCGCCACGTGGTCGCCACCCGCGACCACCACATCGCTCCCGGCGGCCACTTCGCGGACAACCCCGACTTCGTCCGCTCCTGGCCGGCGCACTGTGTCGCCGGCACGGAGGGGGTGGGCTTCCACCCGAACTTCGCGCCCGCCGTCGCCTCCGGGGCGGTGGACGCGGTGTTCGACAAGGGCGCGTACTCGGCGGCCTACAGCGGTTTCGAGGGCGCCGACGAGAACGGGGTCCCCCTGGCCGAGTGGCTGCGCTCCCGCCACATCGACGAGGTCGACGTGGTCGGCGTGGCCACGGACCACTGTGTGCGGGCCACCGCGCTGGACGCCGCTCGGGAAGGGTTCCGCACGCAGGTGCTCCTGGACCTGACCGCGGGGGTGGCTCCGGAGACGACCGAGCGGGCGCTGGAGGAGCTGCGCGAGGCCGGCGTGGAACTCACGGGCAAGCCGGTCGTCAGCGGCTAGGGCGGCCAGCCCTCCCCCTCCTGCGGCGTCAGCCTTGCTGCACCACCGCCGGCCTGCGAAGCAAGGCTCGGATGGGACGCCACAGCTCCTGCACGGTGACACCGTTGTCGGGCGCCGTACGCCATATCAGGCCGTCGGGATGGTGCAGGACCGCGGTGATCTCGTCCGGGCTCGGGGGCGCGGCGTTGCCCCGGAGATACACCGCGCGCAGGCCCAGGTTGCGCAACCGGGTCAGGGCTCGGGCGCGGTTCTGGGCGTGCACCAGTACCCGTACTCCGGCGGAGCCGTCGGCGGGGCTGGGCAGATTCAGTGCCACCACCACCGTGCCGTTCGGCAGTTTGCAGAAGCCTCCTGCGGCCATGCGGTCACATCCCCGTTTCGATCGGTGTCAATAAGCGAGCCACAGGACGCACCTAAACACGATCGGCGGCGACCCGCCAGGGGGTCACCGCCGATACGCTTTTGACCTGCAGAAATAACCGCTACTTCACCGCGGGGCCAACTTCCAGCTCGATCGTCGAGCCATCCTTGGCCTGCTTGTCGATCTTGATCTTGGTGTTGGTGTCAGTGACCTTGACACCGCCGGTCGGGTTCGACGCGTCGTAGTAGGTGCTGGTGTGGTCGTTGAAGACCGACACCCCCTTCTGCGACTTGATCTTGGTCGCCACGCCCGCCTGGTGCAGCGTGATCGCGTCCGTGGCGTCCAGGCCGAACGGAGAGTCGTAGGCCTGCATGCGGTTGCGCAGCAGCGTGCCGTCGGACCACTTCAGCGCCTTCCAGTGCGCGTCGACCGGGAGGATCAGACCGGTACCCGGGTGGTCCTTGACGTTGGTGTTGTTGTCCGCCTGGGAGGTGTCCCACTTCCAGATCAACAGACCGTTCTGGTACGGGTAGTGCTCCACCCAGTCCGGACGGCTGGTGTTGAGGTAGCCGAAGTTGTACGGGCCGACCTTGAGGGTCTTGTCGTACGACACGTACTGGCGGTTCTCGGCGATGTAGTACTGCTTGTAGTCCTTGGTGAAGGACGCGCCGATGCGGGAGAACCCGGTGGCGGTCCAACCGGCGTCCGCGGCCTCGGCGTTGTCGGAGAACAGCGCCGTACCGTCCGCGGTCACCGTGATCTCGTCGGCCGCGAAGCCCTTCTGCGCCACACCGCCGTCGGTCAGGTAGCGGAAGCGCAGGTCGATCTTCTTGCCTGCGTAGGCGTCCAGCGAGTACGACAGCTTCTTGTAGCCGTCGACCGTGCCGGTCAGGGCCGGCTTGCCGGAGGCGTCACGCGGGATGGCCTGGCCGTCCACCGTGCCGTCCAGCGCGGTCCAGTTGGCGCCGCCGTCGGTCGACACCTCGGTGTAGAGGTAGTCGTAGCCGTTCTCGATGTCGTACCAGCCGTCGAGGCCGAGCGCGGCCGAGGACTTGCCGGTCAGGTCGACCGAGCGGGTCAGCGTGTTCTTGAGGCTGTCACCGCTGCCGCTCCACCACTGGGTCGCGCCCTGCGCCGGAGTGACGATCTCGGTCTTGACCGCCTTCTGCGGCAGCGAGACGACCAGCGCCTGGCGGTACTTGGTGTTGTACTCGGCGAGGCCCAGCTTGTGCCAGGACTTGATGCCGGCCTTGGCGGTGTCGTAGTTCAGCCAGCCCAGCTGCAGCTTGTCCCAGGCGTTCATGTCGCCGGGCAGGTCGCCGATGGACTCCTTGCCGGTGCCCAGCCAGGAGCCGGAGGACATCAGCGTCCAGAAGCCGGTGGAGTTGTCGCCGCCGTTGGTGTCGTACTCGTCCGGCAGGCCCAGGTCGTGGCCGTACTCGTGCGCGAAGACGCCGAGGCCGCCGTTCTCCGGCTGGATGGTGTAGTCGCCGACCCAGATGCCGGTGTCGCCGACCTGCGCGCCGCCGAGCTTGTTGTCCGCGGGGCCGGTGGCGCCGGCGTCGGTGCCGAAGGCGTACCAGCGGTGGGCCCAGATCGCGTCCTTGCCCTGGGCGCCGCCGCCCGCGGACTCGTCCTCACCGGCGTGCACGATCTGGAAGTGGTCGACGTAGCCGTCGGGCTCGTTGAAGTTGCCGTCGCCGTCGAAGTCGTAGCGGTCCCACTGGTCGTACTTGGCCAGGTCCGCCTTGATGGCGGCGTCGGACTTGCCGGCCGCCTTCTGCTGGGCGACATAGGCGTTCAGGCCGTCGCTGACGACGTTCCACACGCTCGGGCAGTTGGTGGAGCCGCAGGCGTTGTTGCCGTAGCGGGCCTCGTTGTAGGGGACCTTGACCCAGTCCGCGACCTCGCCGTCCACCGAGTAGCGGCCCGAGGACTGCTTCTCGTAGTACTTCTTCAGCGACTCGGTCTTCTTGCCGGTGCCGAAGTAGAGGTCCTGGTAGTGCTTCTGGTTGTAGTCCTTCTGCCAGGCCGTGCTGTTGTCCTTCTTGCGGTCCGGCGCGGCGATCGTGTTGTGCAGCGGGCCCGCGGTGCCACCGTACTTGGGGTCGGTCTGGTCCCCGAACTCCACCAGGATGGTGAAGATCTTGTCGGTCTTCTCGCGGCTCAGCTCGACGTACTTGCTGTCGCCCTTCTTGCTCTTGAGCTGCACGACCTTCGAGCCGTTGCGCTCCGTGGCCTTGGCCTTGCCCGATATGAGCTGGTTCAGGGCCTCTTGGCGCTGGGCATCCTGCGTCTTGCTGAGCGGACCGTCGAGGTCATGGTCCCGCTGCTTCACCGGAGCCGGGTCGTGCCGGTTCGCGGCCGCCGACGGGGCCGGGGTGCTCGCCTCCGCGACGGCGAAGGTCGCGAACGTGGCGGAGGCCGCGGCGAGCGCCACGCCGATGGCGGCAGCTCTGAACGTCCAGGGTCTGCTGGTCACTTGAGTTCCTCCCCCGCGCCGCGCACACGGACAGGGGGGTCCTGGGTAACGGAAGGGTCCGTGCGCGCATGATCAACGCGTGTAATCAAGTGACGACATTTGACTAGAGGTTTAGAAGAAAAGACAGACCTTGACTTGGACAGGACAAGTGCACTATGCGGATTCGACGTTCGGTTTACGAACAGCTGAACATGTCGGTCAACGGGCGCGCCCGGCCGCCCCGTTCCCGAACCCCATGACTCCGTGCGCCCCCTGTGCACCCGGTACCGTGGGTTAGGTCACGCTTACCAAGCGTCCGGCTCGGGCATGCAGGCGAAGAGAGTCGAAGGGCGCCCCCCGTTTTCTTCTTCCGAGGACACGATTGCCATGCCTCGTCCGACCGCCGCACAGCTCGCCTACGGTTCGTGCACCGTGATCTTCTCGACGCTCGCCATGCTGCTGCTGTCCCAGACGAGTTCGGGCCTCGGGATCGCCGTCATCGCCCTGGCCGCACTCGCGCTGGGACTGCTCGTCGCGATGACGGTGCCCCTGCCCGGGCCGCGCACCGTCGCGTCGGCGGAGACCGCACCGGAGAGCGAGCGGGTCCCCACCACGCTCTGAACGCCGTACACGCGAGCGGCGGGTCCGTGACTGTCACGGACCCGCCGCTCTCGTAGGGGCACCCCGGTCAGCTCAACCGACCTCGACCACCACCGTCTTGGCGGCCTTGTCGTGCAGGCCCTGCTTGTACGGCTTGTCCAGGAAGCTCCAGGCGCCGGAGAAGATCCACCACAGACCGCAGAGACAGCAGGGCACGATGGACGGGCCCCACAGCACGCACGCGCGGATCAGTGAAGTCTTCATGTCGGGGGTGGAGCCGTCGGCCAGGTTGGCCACCCGCAGCTTCAGCAGCCTCTTGCCCAAGGTCTGCCCCCACTTGGCGGTCGTGAAGGTGTCATAGGCGACGTAGAGCACCGTGCTGACCACCGTCGCCCCGAACCACGTGCCGTACACGACCCCGTCGGTGGCGTTCTCGTTCATCGAGAACAGGAAGGGCAGGCTGAGCAGCACGGCGACGATGCCGACGAGGATCACGTCGATGAGCCGCGCGAGGATCCGCTTGCCGCTGTCGGCGAGCGGGGGCATACCGGCCAGGGGGTCGGCGGGGCCGCCACCTCCGCCGTAGGGACTCCCGCCACCGTAGGGGCCGCCGCCGTACGGCGGTGGCTGCTGGCCGCCGTAGGGCGGAGGTTGCGGACCGCCGGGCGGCGGGGGCGGAGGCTCACCACCGGGCGGGGGCGGAGGCTCACCACCGGGCGGGGGCGGAGGCTCACCACCGGGCGGGGGCGGAGGCTGGCCGCCGGGCGGCGGGGGCTGCTGGCCACCCGACGGGGTGTCGTACGGCGAGCCCGGCCCCTGGTCCGACGGGGGCCGCTTCCTGAACGGGTCGTCCTCCGGGGGCTGCTCTCCGGAGCCGGGGGGCGGTTCGCTGCTCATGGCCCGAGTGGACCGCGAACGCCCCGGCTCCGCATCCGGCGGGCCGCCGTACGGGGTACGGCGGCCGTTCCGGTCAGCCCGCGACGAAGGTGCGGGCCGCCTTGTCGTGCCAGCACTGGTGCCAGGGCCGGTCGAACACGCACCACAGCACGCCGACGATCCCGATGCCGAGCAGGCCGGGGACGCTGTAGACCAGCCAGCGGCGCAGGGCCGCGCCGAACGCCGGGGGCTCGTGCGCCTCGATGTCCCTGACCTCCAGACCGCACAGCTTCTTGCCGAGGGTGCGGCCCCACTTGGCGGTGGGCAGCACCTCGTAGAGGACACCGACGAGAAGGAGGACGGCGAGGACGATGCCGAGCGAGGTACCCGTCGTGCCGTCGATCAGCCAGACGGTGACGGTACGGCCGGAGAGCCTGGCCTCGTCGATCTTGTGCTGGACGTGGTCGACCGCCCGGGCGCCGAGCGGGACCGCCGCGGCGGCGGTGACGGCGCCGATGACCAGGCTGTCGATCAGCCGGGCGGCGAACCGCTTGCCGAGGCCGGCCGGGCGGGCCGAGGCCTGCCGGCGGGCCACCGCCTGGAACGGGTCCTCCACCGGCGGCTTCCAGGGCGCCACGGGCTGTTCGTCCGCACCCCCGGCCAGCCGGTGCACCTGCTGCGCCCAGGAGGCCTGACCGCCACCGGGCCCCGAGGTCAGCGGAGTGGCGCCGGCACCGGCCTGCTGCGGCACCGAGGGGGCTACGGCGGCAGCCGCGGACGCCTGAGGGGCCTGGGCTGCCGCGGCCCGGGCGGCGGCAGCCTTCCCGGCCCCGAAACCGGCGCCTGCGGCAGGCTGTCCGGACTGCGCGGAGGGTGTCCCGACGGGCCCCTGCGCCCCAAAGCCACCGGCAGCCGCCGAGGCGGCCTGCTGAGCGCCCGGACCCGCCGGACCAGGACCACCGCCCGCTGCGCCCGGGCCGTAGCCGCCCGCACCCGGACCTCCCGCAGCCGCAGCCGCCGAGCCGGACCCCTGACCGCCGGGACCCGCCGAACCGGGGCCACCGGCCGCGCCCGGACCGTAGCCGCCCGCAGCCGGGTCGGGCGCCTGCGCGCTGTAGCCGCCCGCACCCGGACCGGAGGTCTGTGCGCCGAAGCCCGTGCCCGCGGCAGGGCTCCCTACCCCCGGGCCGTAGCCGCCCGCGGCGGAGTTGGGCGCCTGCGCGCCGGGACCACCCGCACCCGGGCCGGAGGTCTGCGGGCCGAAGGCCGGGCCGGAGTCTCCCGAGCGCGGGTCGGCGACGTGCGCCCCGAAGCCGGGCGTGCCGGAGGCCGCCGGGCCCGAGGGCCGGCCGGCGGGGCCGTCGGCGGCGGGTCGGCCGGAGGGGCCGGGGTGTCCGCCGGGCGTCGGGCGGAACGTCATCGTGCCGTCGTCCGGGACGGCCGCCGGGCCCGGGACCGGGCGGCGGAAGATGAACGTGCCACCGGGGTCGGGGGCGGTGTCCTCCGCCGGCGGGACGGCCGCCGTGCCGGTGGCGTGGCCGGGCGGCTCGGCGGGGAACCTCGGGTCGGTGCCCCAGGCCTGCTGCTGCCCGGAGGGTCCCGGCCGCGGGTCCTCGTCGAAGAAGTGCGGGCCGGTCTCCTCCACGGACGGGGCCGCCGGGCGGGCGCCGGGCGGCGGGGCGAGCGGTTCGCCGTCCGTCGGCGCCGGCCGGCTGGTGCCCGGCACCCAGGAGGCGCCGTTCCAGTACCGGACGTAACCGGGGATGGACGGGTCCGGGTAGTAGCCCTCGCG
The DNA here is from genome assembly GCF_040630895.1 of Streptomyces sp. NPDC005728. NCBI lineage: Bacteria > Bacillati > Actinomycetota > Actinomycetes > Kitasatosporales > Streptomycetaceae > Streptomyces > Streptomyces sp. NPDC005728. The sequence continues at coordinate 48,562 of NZ_JBEXYL010000026.1, read as the reverse complement.
GGGCCTGTCGTCACCGGGTGCCGGGGTTGGGGCGCTCATGTCCGTCGTCCCGTATCTGCTCGGGGGTGGTTCGGGAGCCTCCACATCTATCAGACCCGGGCAGGCGACACCGCCAGTCCCGCCGGACCCACCCCTTTCCGGGCACCGCCGTACACAGGTCCCGCACGCGCGCCGAAAAATTTCCCGGAACCCGCGTAATGGCCCCGCCCCTGCCCCCTCTCCCCCGGTACGGGCCCGATCCGAGCGGCCCCCGCAGAGAGGAGACACAGGTCATGCATCACACCGTGGTGGAGCGGGAGCTGGAGTTGAAGCTCGTCCTGTCGCCCGAGCGGAGCGTCCCGGTCCCGGCCCGGCTCGGCTTCCGCTCCGACGACCCCTATGCGATCCACATCACCTTCCACATCAACTCCGAGCACCCCGTCAACTGGACGTTCGCCCGGGAACTCCTGGTGGAGGGGGTGTTCCGGCCGTGCGGGCACGGGGATGTGCGGGTGTGGCCGGCCAAGGTCGACGGACGCAGTGTCGTACTGATGGCGCTGAGTTCACCGGACGGGGACGCCCTGCTGGAGGCTCCGTCCGCCCAGGTGTCCGCCTGGCTGGAGCGGACGCTGCGGGTGGTGCCCCCGGGGAGTGAGGGCGGGCAGCTGGGCATCGACGACGCGCTCGACCAACTGCTCGCCCGGTGAGGGCGGTACGGGAGGGTTCAGAACAGCTTGCCCGGGTTGAGGATGCCCAGCGGGTCGAAGACCTGCTTCACGGCCCGCTGCATCTCCACCCCGACCGGGCCGATCTCCCGCGCCAGCCACTCCTTCTTCAGGACGCCCACCCCGTGTTCGCCGGTGATGGTGCCGCCGAGTTCCAGGCCGAGGGCCATGATCTCGTCGAAGGACTCGCGGGCCCGCCGGGACTCGTCGACGTCCTGGTTGTCGAAGCAGACCGTGGGGTGTGTGTTGCCGTCGCCGGCGTGCGCGCAGACCCCGATGGTGAGTCCGAACTTGGCCGCGATCTGCTCGACGCCCTCGAGCATCGCGCCGAGCTTCGAGCGGGGCACGCACACGTCGTCGATCATCGTCGTGCCCTTGACCGCCTCCAGTGCGGTCAGCGAGAGCCGCCGGGCCTGGAGGAGGAGTTCGGACTCGGCGGCGTCCTCGGCCGGGACGACCTGGGTGGCTCCGGCGGCCTCGCACAGCGCGCCGACGGCCGCGAGGTCGGGGGCCGGGTCCGGGGTGTCGAAGGCGGCCAGCAGCAGCGCCTCGGTGGTCTCCGGGAGACCCATGTGGGCGAGATCGTTGACCGCCTTGACGGTCGTACGGTCCATCAGTTCGAGGAGGGAGGGCACGTGACCGCCCTCCATGATCCGGCAGACCGCGTCGCAGGCGGCGGCCGCGGAGGCGAACTCGGCGGCCAGAACCAGCTGCTGGGGCGGCTTGGGCCGCAGGGCCAGGACCGCGCGGACGACGATGCCGAGCGAGCCCTCCGAGCCGACGAAGAGCCGGGTCAGGTCGTAGCCCGCGACCCCCTTGGCGGTGCGGCGGCCGGTGGACATGAGGCGGCCGTCGGCGAGGACGACCTCCAGGCCGAGGACGTACTCGGCGGTCACGCCGTACTTCACACAGCACAGGCCGCCGGAGGCCGTGCCGATGTTGCCGCCGATGGTGCACATCTCCCAGCTGGAGGGGTCGGGCGGGTAGTACAGGCCGTGTTCCCCGACCGCGCGGGACAGGGCGGCGTTGACGACGCCCGGTTCGACGACGGCGATCCGGTCGACGGGGCTGATCTCCAGGATGCGGTCCATCTTGGTGAGGGACAGCACGATGCAGCCGTCGGTGGCGTTGGCGCCGCCGGACAGGCCGGTGCGGGCGCCCTGCGGGACGACCGGGACACGCAGCTCGGTGGCGGTGCGCATGATGTGCTGGACCTGTTCGACCGTGCGCGGCAGCACGACCACGGCCGGGGCGCCGGCCGGGCAGAAGCTCGCCATGTCGTTGGCGTAGGACGCGGTGACGTCGGGGTCGGTCAGGACGGCCTCGGGCGGCAGGCCGACCAGGAGCCGGTCGGTGAGACTGCTGGTCGCTTCGTCGCGGGGCGCTTCGATACGGCTCATGATCACAGCGTGACACTCGGGGCCATCGGTGTGAACCCCGTCCGTGCCCCCCTTGGGCCACCCGGACGCGCCCGTCGCGCTGTCGCACAGTGAGCGGCATGGAGATCCGACAGTACGGCCGCTCCGTCCCCGCTACGTCCCAGATGGGCGAGCCGCCTCCGCCGCGCAGGCAGCGGCGGTGGCTGCGGCGGCTGCTGGTCACCGCGGTGGCGGGCGGGACCGCGGCGGGCGCGGCGCTGATGCTGCTGCCGTCCGAGCCGCACCGCCGGGCCGCGGCGCCGGCGGCGGGCCCGCAGGCCCAGCCCCGGGCGCAGGCACAGGCCCAGGCGCTGACCGCGGTCACCTCCGGGGTGCCGGCCTCGCTGCCCGGCCTGGCCGCGCTCGTCGGGCAGCAGGAGAGCAGGGTGCGGGCACAGCCGCGGGACGCCCGGGCCTGGGAGGTGCTGGGGACCGCGTACCTGGAGCTGGGGCGGCGCAGTGCCGACGCGGCGAACTACCCGAAGGCCGAGCGGGCGCTGCGGACCTCGCTGGAGGTGCGGGGCACGAAAACCGTGGAGAGCACCAGGAACGCCGAGAACGCGGCGGCGCTGGGCGGGCTGGCCGCGCTGGCGAACGCGCGCCGGGACTTTCCGTCGGCGAAGCGGTACGGCGAGCAGGCGCTGAAGCTGGCGCCCAAGCGGTGGACGGCATATCCGCCGCTGATCGACGCCTACACCGGGCTCGGCGACTACAAGGCGGCCCGGAGCACGCTGGACAAGCTGATGGGGCTGCGCACCGGCGCGGCCGCGCGGCCCGCGGTGATGGCGCGGGCCTCGGCGGTGTACCGGGACCGGGGCTGGCGCGAGGACGCCGTGGCCCAGCTGACGGACGCGGCGGCGGCCGCCCGCACCCCCGCCGAGCAGGCCGCCTATCTGACCGGGGTCGGGCAGCTGGCCTGGGAGCGGGGCGACCGGGAGGACGCGCTGCGGCACTTCGAGGCGGCCGTACGTCTCGATCCCGACCAGCGGACGGCGCTCGCAGGGCGGGGGCGGGCGCTGGCCGCGCTGGGCCGCACCGACGAGGCGATCGCCGCCTACCGGACGGCCCTCGCCGAGCAGCCGGATCCCGAGGTCACGCTGGAGCTGGGCGAGTTGTACGAGTCGCTGGGGCAGTTCCCGTCCGCCCGGGAGCAGTACGGCCTGCTGCGGGAGCGGGTGCAGCAGGCGGCGGCGGGCGGGGTCGACGAGGAACTGCTGATCGGGCGGTTCGAGGCGGACCACGGGGACGCGGAGGACGCGGTGGTGCGGCTGGAGGAGGAGCGGGGGCGCCAGCCCGGGGTCGAGGTGGCCGACGCCCTCGGCTGGGCGCTGCACCGGACCGGCGACGACGAGGGGGCGCTGGAGTACGCCGAGACGGCGACGGACAAGACGAAGGGAGGCGGGGTGCGCAGTGCGCTGTACGTCTTCCACCGGGGCATGATCGAGCGCGAGCTGGGGCTGGACGCGCCGGCCCGGCGGCATCTGGAGGAGGCGCTGCGGATCAACCCGTACTTCTCGCCGCTGGGGGCGCCTGCGGCACGGGAGGCGTTGCAGGGGCTCGGTGACGTACCGGACGAGCCCCTGCCGGCCTCCTAGCGACAGGGTGCCGCGCTACAGGTTGCCGCGCTTGGCCTGCTCGCGTTCGATCGCCTCGAACAGGGCCTTGAAGTTGCCCTTGCCGAAGCCCATCGAACCGTGCCGTTCGATGATCTCGAAGAAGACGGTCGGGCGGTCCTGGACCGGCTTGGTGAAGATCTGCAGGAGGTAGCCGTCCTCGTCGCGGTCGGCGAGGATCTTCAGTTCCCGCAGGGTCTCGACCGGGACGCGGGTGTCCCCGACCCACTCGCCGAGGGTGTCGTAGTACGAGTCCGGGGTGTCGAGGAACTGGACTCCGGCCGCGCGCATGGTGCGGACGGTCTGCACGATGTCGTTGGTGTTGAGCGCGATGTGCTGGACACCCGCGCCGCCGTAGAACTCCAGGTACTCGTCGATCTGGGACTTCTTCTTGGCGATCGCGGGCTCGTTGATCGGGAACTTGACCTTGAGGGTGCCGTCCGCGACGACCTTCGACATCAGCGCGCTGTACTCGGTGGCGATGTCGTCGCCCACGAACTCCTTCATGTTCGTGAAGCCCATGACCTTGTTGTAGAACGCCACCCACTCGTTCATCCGGCCGAGTTCGACGTTGCCGACGCAGTGGTCGATGGCCTGGAAGGTGCGCTGGGCGGGCGGCTCGACCATCGGCGCGGCGGCGACGAAGCCGGGGAGGTACGGGCCGTCGTAGCCCGTCCGCTCGACGAGGGTGTGGCGGGTCTCGCCGTAGGTGGCGATCGCGGCGAGGACGACCGTGCCGTGCTCGTCCTTCAGCTCGTACGGCTCGGAGACGGAGCGGGCACCGTGCTCGACGGCGTAGGCGTGGGCCGCGCGCGCGTCCGGGACCTCGATGGCCAGGTCGATGACGCCGTCGCCGTGCTCGGCGACGTGCTGGGCGAGGAAGCGGCCCCAGTCGGTGCTCGGCTTGATGACCGAGGTGAGGACGAAGCGGGCGGAGCCGTTCTCCAGCACGTAGCTCGCGGTCTCGCGGCTGCCGTTCTCCGGTCCGGAGTAGGCGACCAGCCGCATGCCGAAGGCGGTGGAGTAGAAGTGCGCCGCCTGCTTGGCGTTGCCCACGGCGAAGACGACCGCGTCCATTCCCTTGACCGGGAAGGGGTCGGCCTGCCGGGCGGTGTCGGGAGTGAGGTGTGTGGTCTGCGTCATAGGCGAAGGGTGGCTCGGGTCTGCAAGGTGCGCAATAGTTTCCGTATTCACTGGGCAACCTGCTCGGTGGTATGCGCGTATCGACGGACTTTCTGTACAGGATGACCACCCCGGGAGGGGCTGTGGCGATCGATCATCTGGACGGGCGGATCATCGTGCTGCTGGCTCGGGAGCCGCGCATCGGCGTGCTGGAGATGTCCCGGCGACTGGGGGTCGCCCGGGGGACCGTGCAGGCGCGCCTGGACCGGCTTCAGTCGAATGGAGTGATCCGCGGATTCGGTCCGCAGGTGGACCCGGCGGCCCTCGGCTACCCGGTCACCGCGTTCGCCACGCTGCAGATCCGGCAGGGCCAAGGCCCCGATGTCCGGGCACACTTGGCGACCGTGCCGGAGGTACTGGAGCTGCTGACCACCACCGGCAGCGGGGACATGCTGTGCCGCCTGGTGGCCCGCTCGAACGCCGATCTCCAGAGGGTGATCGACCGGGTCGTCGGTTTTGATGGCATCGTCCGGGCCTCCACGACGATCATCATGGAGAACCCCGTCCCGCTGCGGATCATCCCGCTGGTGGAACAGGCGGCCGAGGACAGCAAGGAAAGGAACCAGCCGACCTGAGGTGAGCGCGCGTGAGCTTCTGGGAGTACCTGAGCAGCCGCCACCAGCAGCTGCTCGCGGATGCCTTCCAGCATGCCGGTGCGGTCTTCCAGTGCATGGTCGTGGCGACCGTCATCGGGGTGCTCATCGGGGTCGCCACCTACCGCACCGAGTGGGCGGGCGACCTGGCCACCCTCACCACCGCCACCATCCTCACCATCCCGTCCCTGGCGCTGATCGGTCTGCTCATCCCGCTCGTATCATCGCGATCCCGCTGGGCATCCTGCTGACCCGGCGGGCGTTCCGGAGGGCCACCCCGGTGGCGATGACGGTCGCCGACGCCGCCACGCACCGCCTCGCCACCGAGGCCAGGTCCCGCGTCGAACTGCGCACCCGCGTCGGCCGGACCCTCGTGGAGGTCGGCCTGCGTCTCGCGGCCGCCCCGAAGCCGGCGGTCGCCTGACAGCCGGTGATCGCCTAGCAGCTCGGGACCGAGCCCTTCCCCTTCTCCAGTGCCACCAGGGAGTCGACCGCACTCTTGAGCGTGGTCACCGGGACCAGCCGCAGCCCCTTGGGCAGCTCGGCCTTCGCGTCACTGCACTCGGCCTTCGGCACCAGGAAGACGGTGGCCCCGTCGCGCTTCGCGGCCTGCGTCTTCAGGGCCACCCCGCCCACCGCGCCGACCTTCCCGGCGGCGTCGATGGTTCCCGTACCGGCGATGTTCCGGCCGCCCGTGAGGTCGCCGCCGCTGCCGTCGCCGTCCAGCTTGTCGATGATCCCGAGGGTGAACAGCAGCCCCGCGCTGGGCCCGCCCACATCGGCGAGCTTCAGGTCGACCTTCACCTTCTCGGGGCTCAGGTCCAGGTACTTCAGCGCCGCCTGGGTCGCCGCGTCCTGGGACTGCTCCATCTCCTCCGTGTTGTGCTTCTCGATCTCCTTGACGTTGTTGCCGCTCGGGTAGACCGAGTCACGGGGCATGACGGCACGGTCCGTGCGGAACCAGTTGCCGAACACGTCCCCGAGGGACACCCGGGTGTCCGGGCCTGTCGCCTCGATGGTCGTCATCCGCAGCTGCCCGCTGGTCGTCCGGGCCGGCGCACCGGAGACGGTGATCACCTGGGTGCCCTGGTTCTCGCCGAGCACGTTCGCCGTCATGCCGGGCTGCGCCACCGAGAACGGCAGCGGCGCGAACGCCGCCGTGGCGAGCAGGGCCACGACGGGCAGGGCGCAGACGGCGACGGCCCGGGGACGCGTGAGACGTGAGAGCACAGGATCAATCTACGGGACGGCCGTCCGCCGCCCCCGCCTCCTATGCGGCGTACAGGTCCCGCCGCTCCCGGGTGAACCGCCGCAGCGCGTCCGGAAGGGGCTCGACGCCGATCCCGGGTGCCGTCGGGACCGGGAGGTGGCCGTCCTCCAGGACGAACGGCTCGGTGATGTCCTCGGCGAAATAGCGGGAGGAGGCCGAGGTGTCGCCCGGCAGGGTGAATCCGGGGAGGGCGGCCAGGGCCAGGTTGGGGGCACGGCCGATACCCGTCTCCAGCATCCCGCCGCACCACACCGGGACCCCGTGCGCGTGGGCCACGTCGTGGACGCGGCGGGCCTCCAGGTAGCCGCCGACCCGGGCGGGCTTGACGTTCACCACCCGGCAGGCGTCCATGGCGATCGCGGCGGCGGTGTCGCGGGCGTGGTGCAGGGACTCGTCCAGGCAGACCGGGGTCGCGAGGCGCTGCTGGAGCTGCGCGTGGGCGTGGAGGTTGTTCTCCTCCAGCGGCTCCTCGATCAGCAGCAGCCCGAACTCGTCCAGCCGCCGCAGGTGCTCGGCGTCCGCGAGGGTGTAGGCGGTGTTGGCGTCGACCTGGAGGGGCAGATCGGCGCCGAAGCGTTCGCGGACGGCCCGGACCGGCTCGACGTCCCAGCCGGGCTCGATCTTCAGCTTGATGCGGACGTACCCCTCGGCGAGGTAGCGCTCGACGTCGTCCAACAGTTCGGGCACGGAGTTCTTGATGCCGACGGAGACCCCGGCGGGCACCCGGTCCCGTACGGCGCCGAGGTAGGTCGCGAGCGGCATGCCGTACGCCCGCAGCTCGGCGTCGAGCAGCGCCGTCTCCAGGGCCGCCTTCGCCAGCTCGTGCCCCTTGATCCCGGCCATCGCGGGGGCCGGCGCGGCCGTCGTGAGGTGCGGGAGGGCGGCCACCCGGGGCAGCAGGAAGTCGCGCAGCACGATCTCCGCGCCGGCCACGAACTCCGAGCAGTACAGGGGCTCGGGGTCGGCGGCGAACTCCGACCATCCCTCGGCCGCGTCCGTGACGACGTGCAGGAGGAAGGTGTCCTTCGTCGTCATCGTGCCGAAGGACGTCCGGAAGGGCGTGACCAGCGGGATGGCCACGTGGACGATCTCGACGCGCTCCAGCTTCATGCGGCCTCCTCCGTCCGGGTGAGCGTGTACCAGCCGTCGCGGGACATGCCCGTCGCCCGGAAGCCCTCGGCGAAGGCCTCCCTGAAGACCTCGCGGACGGCGTAGCGCCAGCGCAGGGCCAGGACGGGGTCGGCGGCACGCAGCGCGACGACGTCGTCGGGGACGCGGCAGAAGACGTGCCGGTCGCCGAGGTCGCGGCGGGCGAGGGTGACGCCGTCCGGGGCGGTGTGGGTGGCGGGCGCCAGATCGCGGTCCCCGGTGTCGTACGAGGTCGCGGGTGCCCAGGTGTCTGCGGTGGCGTACGAGGCCGAGGGCACCGCGAGATTCCAGGTCACCGTCAGCCGGTCGCTCTCGTCACCGTCGTTCACGCCGTCCGTCATGGGGCCGTAGAAGTCGACCAGGTACTCCGTGCCGACGGCCCCCAGCTTGACCAGGTTGAAGCGGGCGTTGCGGCCGACCAGCGGGTCGAAGGTCCAGCGCATGGTGCGGACACCTAGCCCTAGAGCCCAGTCGCGCTGGGCCTGCTTCACGGTGTACCCGAGGCCCCGGTCGGCGGCCGCCACCAGCGAGTACGTGCTGCGGTCCGCTCCGAGCACGGCCACCGCGGCCCCGGCCAGCCGCTGCCCGTCGTACACGGCGTGCACGGCGCCACCGGCGTGCACCAGGCTGTGCAGCACCTCGGCCGGGTAGGGCGGGACGGTCCGGGGGGTGTGCCAGACGTCGCTGAAGTGGTCGGCCACGGCCGCGAGCCCGGCGACGTCGTGGACGGTGCGGATGGTGACCCCTGCGGTCATGACTCCTGCTGTCATGGGACGAGTCTCGGAGGCCACGGAGGCCCGCGTGTTGTGCGAGCGGCCAAGGGATGCGTACGTTCGTTTCACCATCAGCCAAGCCGACCCCGCAAGGACCCCCCATGGACGCGTGCACCCTCGGCGACCTCCTCGACGTCGTCGGCGGCTCCGCCCTGCGCCTGCACACCGCCCCCGCCGGGCAGGACGTGCCGGTCACCGAGGCGGTGCTCTACGACGGCCGGGTGCCGCTCCCGCGGCTGCCGGGCGCGCTGCTGCTGGCGGTCGGGGTGCCGGCCGCGCAGACGGGACCACTGGTGCGGGCGGCCGCGGAGGCCGGGCTGACCGGGGTCGTGGTGCGGGGCCCGGACGGGCCGGCCGACGAGGCGGAGACACACGGTGTGGCGCTGCTGTCGGTCGCCGAGGACGCCGCCTGGCACCAGGTGCACCTGCTGCTCGCCTCGGCCATCGGCGCCCGGCCGGCCGCCGCCACCGACACCGGCCTCGGCGACCTGTTCGCGCTGGCCGACGCCATCGCGGCCGGGGTCTGCGGGGCCGCCGCCATCGAAGACCCCCGGCAGCGGATCCTGGCCTACTCGACCGTCCCCGGGCAGCCGGTGGACGAGGACCGGCGGCAGGGCATCCTCGGCCTCCAGGTGCCGGCCAGCGCGGAGAACACCGAGCAGTACCGGCGGCTGTTCGCGGCCGACCGGCCGGTGCGGCTGCCCGCGCTGACCGGCTCCGGCCTGCCCCGCCTCGCGATGCCGGTGCGGGCCGGCGGCGAGACGCTCGGCTCGGTGTGGGTGATCGACGCCGGCTCGCTCGCCCCCGACGCCGAGGACACCCTCGCCCAGGGCGCCTCCACGGCCGCCCTGCTCCTGCTGCGGGCCCGCGCGGCCCGCGAACTGGCCCGGCACCGGGACAGCGACCTGCTGCGCCGCCTGCTGGACGGCACGGCGGACGCGGCGGCCGCCCAGCGGCTCGGGATCGCGGGCCCGGCCCGGGTGGCCGCCTTCGTGCTGGACTCCGCCACGAGCATCCCGGACGCCGAACGCACCGCGCTGCGCCTGCTGGACGTCGTACGCCTGCAGTGCGAGGCACGCTACGGGCGGCACGCGTGCGTGCTGGCGGACGGGGTGGTGTACGCGGTGCTGCCGAGCCCCGGAGAGCGGCACCGGAAGCTGGCGGAGGACATCGCCGGACGGGCCGGGCAGGCGCTGCGGGTGCCGGTGCGGGCGGCGCTGGGCGAGGTGGTGCCGGACGCGGTCGGCCTCGCGGACTCCCGGGCCGACGCGGACCTGGTGCTGCGCGTGCTGGACGCGGACCTGCCGGTCGCCACGGTGGACGAGGTGCGCCCGCGCGTGACGCTGCTGCGGCTGGCGGAGGTGATGGGCGAGCGGCGGGAGTTGAGCGCGGGCGCCTGGCGGCGGGTGCTGGCGTACGACGCGGACAACGGTACGGAGTACGCCCGCACGCTGGTCTGCTGGTTCGACGCGGGCTGCGACATGGCGGGCGCGGCCAGGCTGCTCGCCGTGCACCCCAACACCTGCCGCTACCGCCTCAAGCAGCTCCAGCAGCACGCCGGGATCGACCTGGACGACCCCGACGAACGGCTCATTCTGTGGCTTCAGTTGCGGACGCTGGCCGGGCTCGGCCCAGCCACCGCCTGAGCCGCTCCTCGCACTGCTCCAGGTGCGCGACGGGCACGTACTCCCCCGCCGTGTGGGCCAACGACGGGTCCCCGGGGCCGTAGTTGAGCGCGGGGATGCCGAGCGCGGCGAACCGGGCCACGTCCGTCCAGCCGAGCTTGGGCCGGGGCTCTGCGCCGAGCGCGGCGACGAGCCCGCCGATCCGGTCCAGACGGGGCGGGGCGCCCGCGACGACCTCGGTGACGCGGACCTCGTACTCCGGGAAGAGCCCGCGCACGTACGCCTCCGCCTCCTCGGCCGAACGGCTGGGTGCGAAGCGGCAGTTTACGGTGACCACACACTCGTCCGGTACGACGTTCCCGGCGACCCCGGCGCGCACCGCGACGGCGTTCAGGCCCTCCCGGTACTCCAGCCCGTCCACGACGACCCGCTCCGGGACGTGCTCGTCCAGCCGCTGGAGCACCCGGGCGGCCCGGTGCGCGGCGTTGACGCCCTGCCAGGCACGGGCGGTGTGGGCACGGGCTCCCTTGACGACGATGTCCGCGCTCAGGATGCCCTGGCAGCCGGCCTCGACACCGGCGTCCGAGGGCTCCATGAGGATCGCCAGACCGGCCTCCTCGAGCAGCCCGGGCCGGGCGGCGGCGATCCGCGCCAGCCCGTTGCGCTCCCCCTCGACCTCCTCGCACTCGTAGAAGACGTAGGTGAGATCGCGGACCGGCGCGGCGACGGTGGCGGCCAGCCGCAGCGCCACCGCGACCCCGCCCTTCATGTCGCAGGCGCCGAGCCCGTGGACACGGCCGTCCGCGAGCCGGGAGGGAAGGTTCCCGGCGGCCGGGACGGTGTCCAGGTGCCCGGCGAGCAGGGCGCGCTCGGGCCGGCCGAGGGCGGTGCGGGCGACGACGGAGTTGCCGACACGGTCCACGCTCAGGTGGGGCAGCCGGCGCAGAGCCCCTTCCACGACATCCGCGATCCTCTTCTCCTCGCCGCTCTCGGAGGGCAGGTCGACCAGGGCGCGGGTGAGGGTGGTGACGTCGGCGGTGAGGTCGAGGGCGGTCACGCGGGCTCCTCCTGCGGTGCGTCGAGCTTGGAGTGCCGGATGCCGTAGAGGCCGTAGATCACGAGCCCGGCCGCCATCCACACCCCGAACGCGATCCAGGTGTCGGTGCCGAGGCTGCCCAGCATGTAGACGCAGAAGCCGACGCCGAGCAGGGGCGTGACGGGCGAGAACGGGACCCGGAAGGAGCGCGGGGTGCCGGGGTTGCGTCGACGCAGGATGACGACGGCCAGGTTGACCAGCATGAACGCGAAGAGGGTGCCGATGCTGGTGGCGTCGGCGAGGCTGCCGAGCGGGACGAGGGCGGCGAGTACGGCGATGAAGGAGGAGACGACGACCGTGTTGGCACGCGGCACCCCGGTGCGGGGATGGACGCGGGCGAACAGCGGCGGTACGAGCCCGTCCCGGGCCATGGCGAACAGGATGCGGATCTGCCCGTACTGCACGGTGAGCACGACGCTCGTGGTGGCGACGACGGCCCCGACGGAGAGCAGGATCGGCCACAGGCTCCCGCCCCCGACGGACCGCACCAGCACCTCGCTCAGGGTCGCCTCGGTCCCCGCGAACTGCTTCCACGGCATCGCGCCGAGCGCGGCGACGGCGACGAGGACGTACAGGGCGGTGACCAGCACGAGGGAGAGGATGATGGCGCGCGGCAGATCCCGTTGCGGATTCCTGGCCTCCTCGCCGGCGGTGGAGGCGGCGTCGAAGCCGATGTAGGAGAAGAAGAGGGAGGCGGCTCCGGCGCTCATGCCGGCGGCGCCGAGCGGGAACAGGGGGTGGAAGTTCCCGGCGCGGAAGGCGGTGAAGGCGACCGCGCAGAAGAGAACGAGGGCGGCGATCTTGACGCCGACCATCAGGGTGTTGGCGACGGCGCTCTCCCTGGCCCCGCGCAACAGGACCACCATCGCGAGGACGACGATGAGAGCGGCCGGGATGTTGAGCGTCCCACCCGCGCCCGGCGGCGCACTGAGCGCATCGGGCAGGGTCACCCCGAACACGAGGTCGAGCAGCTCGTTGACGTATTGCCCCCATCCCACGGCGACGGCGGCCACCGACACCCCGTACTCCAGGATCAGACACCACCCGCAGACCCAGGCGACCACTTCGCCGAGGGTCGCGTAGGCGTAGCTGTACGACGACCCCGAGCCCGGGATCATGCCGGCCAGCTCGGCATAGGAGAGCGCCGAGAACAGGGCGGTGACACCGGCGAGCAGGAAGGACACGACGATCGCGGGCCCGGCCTCCGGGACGGCCTCGCCGAGCACCACGAAGATCCCGGTACCGAGGGTGGCCCCCACACTGAGCAGCGTGAGCTGGGCGACACCCATGGTCCGCTTCAGCGGGCTGGACGCGGCCTCACCGACGAGCGTGCCCACGGCCTGCCGCCGCACGAGCCTGCTCGCGCGTCCCGTCTGTCCTCCGGCCCGTGGCCGGCTGCCGACTCTCTCCACCGTCCGCTCCCTCCGCATGGGGCTTGTCTGGCCCTTGATGATGCGGAGGGGTGGTCAGCAGGGGGTGGGGGGAACGGCCAAAGGCCGGGGGCGATGATTGGCGAGAAGGCCAAAGCGGTGGTCCAACGGTGCCTCGACAGCAGACACCGGGCCCCAAAGGGGCGCGGGGCTGTATCGATATGCGGCTCCGCCGCGTGGGCGTGACCAGCCACAACGCACCCGCAGCCAAAAAGCGCGCCCCCGCGGTCAGCGCAACGCTTCGGCGACTTCCCGGGCCGCATCCATCACCCGCGCCCCCACCCTCTCCGGCACGGAATCCGCGAGCATCACCACCCCCACGCTGCCCTCGACCCCGGTCACCCCGATGAGCGGCGCCGCGGCTCCACTGGCCCCCGCCTCCAGCTCCCCGTGCGTCAGCGTGTACCCGGGATCGGCGGACGGCGACTGGCGCGCGGAGAGGATCGCCTTGCCCGCGGCGCCCCGGTCGAGCGGATGCCGGAAGCCGGCCCGGTAGGCCACGTGATAGTCCGTCCACGTCGGCTCGACCACGACGACGGCGAGCGCCTCCGTCCCGTCGACCAGGGTCAGATGCGCCGTCGCCCCGATGTCCTCGGCGAGCGAGCGCAGGGCGGGCAGCGCGGCTTCCCGTACCAGCGGATGCACCTGCCGGCCGAGGCGCAGCACCCCGAGTCCGACCCTGGCTCGCCCGCCCAGATCACGGCGTACGAGCGCATGCTGCTCCAGCGTGGCGAGCAACCGGTACACCACGGTCCGGTTGACGCCCAGTTTGTTGGACAGCTCGGTGACGGTCAGCCCGTGGTCCGTGTCGGCCAGCAGCTTGAGGACGCGCAGTCCCCGGTCGAGCGTCTGAGAAGTCTCCGCGGTCACGACGCCCACTCCTTTGGTGGTGAGGTCGGCAACCTCTGAGCGGCGCATGCGTCACCGGGTCCCGCCGGAGACGCGCCTCAGAGGCGGCCGATCGGCAGGACGGCCCGTCGGCTCCGGGCGATGTCGCTTCACGGCTGCGCTCCGCGGCGGCGCTGCCACGGGGCGTGTGCGTAGCGGGACAGTAGCGAAGGCGGTTCGCTGAGCGGAAGTCTCCGTCCAGAATCCGGGCAAGGGCTCAGACGGACTGCCTGCATTCGTCCGGATAAGCACACTGAATCCACCGGGGGCCGATCCGGCGGAGCGTCACCGCATCCGCGTGGCCCACTCCTGCACCTTGGCGATCCGCTGCCGCAGCTGCCCCGCCGTGGCCTCGGCACTCGGCGGCCCCCCGCACACCCGCCGCAGCTCGGTGTGGATCACCCCGTGCGGCTTGCCGCTCTGGTGGACGTACGCGCTGACCATCGTGTTGAGCTGCTTGCGCAGCTCCATCATCTCCTTGTGGCTGACCACCGGCCGCCGCTCGGCGGGCAGTTCGAGCAGGTCGGCCTCGGTGTCCGGCTTCTTGCGGCTGTGCGCGATCTGACGGGCCTGCCGCTTCTGCAGCAGCAGCTGCACCTGGTCGGGTTCGAGGAGCCCCGGGATGCCGAGGTAGTCCTGCTCCTCCTCGCTCCCCGGGTGAGCCTGCATGCCGAACTCGGCGCCGTCGTAGAGGACCCGGTCGAAGACGGCGTCGGACTCCAGTGCCTCGAAGGGCAGCATGTCCTGTTCGCCGGTGTCCTCGTCCTGCTCCTTGTTCGCCTCGTCCATCTCCTTCTCGGACTCGGCGTACGGGTCCTCCTCGCCCTCCTTCTTCGGCTTGTCGAGGGCGTGGTCCCGCTCCACCTCCATCTCGTTGGCGAAGGTGAGCAGGTCGGGGATGGTCGGGAGGAACACGGAGGCGGTCTCGCCGCGCCGCCGGGACCGTACGAAACGCCCGACGGCCTGTGCGAAGAAGAGCGGAGTCGAGATGGTGGTGGCGTACACGCCGACGGCGAGTCGCGGCACGTCGACGCCCTCGGACACCATCCGCACGGCGACCATCCAGCGGTCGTTGCCGTCGCTGAACTCGTCGATCCTCTTCGAGGCGCCGGTGTCGTCGGACAGCACCAGAGTCGCCTTGGTGCCGGTGATCTCGCGGATCAGCTTGGCGTAGGCACGGGCGGAGTCCTGGTCGGAGGCGATGACCAGCGCACCCGCATCCGGGATGGCCTTCCTGACCTCGGTCAGCCGCTGGTCGGCGGCGCGCAGCACGCTGGGCATCCAGTCGCCGCGCGGGTCGAGGGCGGTGCGCCAGGCCTGGCTGACGGCGTCCTTGGTCATGGGCTCGCCGAGCCGCGCGGCGATCTCGTCCCCCGCCTTCGTCCGCCACCGCATGTTGCCGCTGTAGGAGAGGAAGATGACGGGCCGGACGACATGGTCGGCCAGCGCGTTGCCGTACCCGTACGTGTAGTCGGCGGCGGACCGCCGGATCCCGTCCGTCCCCTCCTCGTACGTCACGAACGGGATGGGGTTGGTGTCGGACCGGAACGGTGTACCGGTCAGCGCGAGCCGCCGGGTCGCGGGCTCGAACGCCTCCAGGCAGGCCTCACCCCAGGACTTGGAGTCACCGGCGTGGTGGATCTCGTCGAGGATGACCAGCGTCTTGCGCTGCTCCACCCGGTTCCGGTGCAGCATGGGGCGCACGCCGACACCCGCGTACGTGACCGCGACCCCGTCGTACTCCCTGCTGAGCGGACCGGCGCTGTACTCGGGATCGAGCTTGAT
This sequence comes from Streptomyces sp. NPDC005728, assembly GCF_040630895.1. Lineage (NCBI taxonomy): Bacteria > Bacillati > Actinomycetota > Actinomycetes > Kitasatosporales > Streptomycetaceae > Streptomyces > Streptomyces sp. NPDC005728. The sequence goes on along the minus strand of NZ_JBEXYL010000026.1, from coordinate 33,036 downwards.
CCCTATTCTCGCCGCGGCCTCCGCCCACTGCTTCTTCAGGTGCTCGGTCGGCGCGACCACGGTGACCTGCTGCACGACGTGGTGGTGCAGCAGCCAGGAGGCGAGGGTCAGCGCGAAGGTCGTCTTGCCGGCGCCGGGCGTGGCGACGGCGAGGAAGTCACGCGGCTGCTCCTGGACATACCTCTCCATCGCCCCCTGCTGCCAGGCACGCAGCTTGCTGGCGGTACCCCAGGGCGCACGGCCGGGAAACGCCGGCGAAAGGTGGTGGGAGTGGGTGGAGGAAGCGGCGGTGGTAGTCACGGTCTCCGTTTGTATGGGGCTCGAATCCAAGGGGCCGCGTGAAGCACGTCGGTCAGGGCGACCGTGGGTGACGGGCGGGCGGCTCGGCTACGTATGACAACCGGGCCACCCTACCGGCGCCCTGCCCCCGTCAACGCCCGGACGAGGCCGGGTCCCCCATGGGTGGGACCCACGTCACAACCGCCGCAGCCGCCCCGCGACCACACCGACCTCCCGCACCCTCCCGGAGGCCACGTCGATGACCAGGCGGTATGTCGTGTCCGGCGTCATGGCGCCGGGTCACCGCTCCCGCACGCGCCTGGTCACCCACGCCCCGAGCAGGGCCACCGCCGCCGTCGGCAGGAACACGGCGGCGAAGGCCGCGGGGTGGGTGCCGTCGGCCGTGGCGGCCGTGGCGGCCGCCGTGCTGCCGCCGCCCAGGGCGGCGAAGGCGGCACCGGTCGCGGCGAGCAGGACCACGTTGGAGAGCGCGTCGGAGATCTGCAGTGCGGCGGAGTTGGTGCCCGCCTCCTCCGGGGCGGACAGCTGGAGCAGGAGCACGCTGGTGGAGGAGATCACCAGCCCCATGCCGAAGCAGCCGAAGCCCCAGGCGACGGCGACGATCCAGACGGGCACGGCCTGCACGAGCACACTGGGCGCGGTGGCGATGGCAGCGGCCACCAGCACCATCCCCACGGTCATCAGCCGCTCCCGGTACGGCTCCACGCGCGGCCGGGACTGCACCCACGACCCCAGCGCCCAGGTTCCCCCGCCCGCGGCGAGCGAGAACCCGGCCAGCGTCGGCGACAGCCCCCGCTGGGTGACCAGCATCAGCGGGACGAAGGACTCGGCGGCGATGAAGGACCCAGCGGACACCCCGCGCAGCAGCACGACGGAGGGCAGACCGCGGGCGGCACGGTAGGTGCCGCGCGGCAGCAGCCCGAGGACGGCGGGCACGAGCAGGGCGGCACCGGCGAGACCGGGGAGCAGCGAGAGCCACCGCAGGTCCTGGGCGGCGTACTGGAGGAGTCCCGCGCCGAGCGAGATGGCGAGGGCGAGCCGGATGCGGCGCCGGTCGAAGGAGGCACAGGCCTCGGCACCTGCCACGGGCCCCGCCGTTCGGCGCCGTATCTGCGGCAGCGCGAGTGCGAGCGGGAAGACCACCAGGACGGGGATGCCGAGGAAGACCCACCGCCAACCGAGGTGCTCCGTCACGGCGCCCGCGGCGAGGGGGCCGACGACGGACGGTACGACCCACCCGGCGGCGAAGGCCGCCAGGATCGCGGGCCGCAGCCGCTCCGGGTAGGCGCGTCCGACGACGACGTACAGCGCGACGATGACCAGCCCGCCGCCGAACCCCTGCACCGCCCGCCCCAGGATGAACACCCACATCACCTGAGCGGTCCCGGCGACGACGAGCCCCGCGGCGAACGCGGCGATCCCTGTGCCGAGCGCCCCGAGCGGCCCCCGCCGGTCGGACCACTGCCCGGCGAGCACCATCCCGAACAGGCTGGTCGTGAAGTACCCGGAGAAGGCGAACGCGTACAGCGCCACCCCGTCCAGCTCCCGCGCCGCGACGGGCATCGCCGTCCCGACGGCGGTCGCCTCGAAGGCGATGAGCAGCACGACGGACACGATCCCGACGCTGAGCGCCCGGTACGACCTGCTCAGCACGCCGCTCTCTCTGCCGGCGGCATCATCCACAACAGCGGCGTCAGGGGATTCGAGGGCGGTCATGCTCGCCAGCGTAAGGCCCACAACCGGGTTTGACCCCTGTCGATGGTCCCGCCCGCCCTGCGACCTTGGTCGTACACCCCCGCTTCATGAACGCGGTGTGGCAGTCCCGTTGCAGCACCCGGGTTCCCCTTGAACCGGTTCTCCCCCGCCACCTAACGTCATTCCCACGAACACGGCCGTGTGCCCGAGTGGTTCAGGGGCTCGCCTGCGCTGCATTCATCAGCGAGCTCCGCTCGCGGCGAGTCACGTGGGTTCGATTCCCACCACGGCTGTGGAGAGGAAGTTCGATCACGGCCGTGTGCCCGAGTGGTTTAGGGGCTCGCCTGCAAAGCGAGTTACGTGGGTTCGAATCCCGCCACGGCCTCCAGCGCCTGACCAGGCGAAACGACAGGGCGGCACCCGGACGGGATGCCGCCTGTTCCATCTGTACGTCTTACCGGCCGGGGTGCTTCAGAGCACCCCGCCCGCCTCGTCCTGGAACTGCTCCGTCCAGTAGTGCCAGGGGGTGTCCGGGGACTGGGCCGTGGGGTCTATCGAGGTCAGGGTCCGGATCATCGCTGCGGCGAGTTGGTCGTAGGCGTCCGTCGTCAGTTCGTGGCCCAGGTGTTCGTCGATGGTGCGCTCGTGATGCAGGAGCCAGAGGGTGAAGGCCAGGGTGGAGACGTCGGTGTTCAGGGGGTACAGCGTCGCCTCGGGCTCGCTGAACGTGAGGATCGCGCCCGTCCTGCCGTCGATCACCAGGCTGTTGTCCTCGACCAGGTAACCGAGGCGGATCAGGTGGTCGGAGTGGGCAGGGAGGTCGTCCAGCGGATAGTCGTCGGCGCGCTCTCCGGTGAAGTACTCGGTGAGGGTGGGCAGCGGGACGTCGGTGTCGGCGTGGAAGAGGACCGCTTCCTCCGGCAGGCCTGTCTCGCGCAGGAAGCGGCGGGTCGGCTCGTGGGTGAGCGTGGCGGGGAAGTCGACCTCCTCGAAGCGGGCCACCCGGGCGGTGCCGAACTCCTGGTCCAGCACGCGGGCGGGGACGTCCAGGGTGAGGCCGGACGCCGTGCCGGGGCCGGCGATGAGGGCGAGCGGGCGGATCAGTGCCGCCGCCTTCCAGTAGGCCGGGACCTCACCGTCCGCGCCCTCCTCGAAGAGGGTGAGGAGGCGGCGGGAGGCCTCGGTCACCGTCTTGGGGCCGTGCTGGCCCGACAGGGAGGAGAAACGGCCTCGCAGGCCCGCGAGTTCCTCCGTGACCGCGGCGAAGCGCAGGAGAGTGTCCAGGGAGGGGGCGAAGGGGCGCGGGTCGGAGGGGTCGAAGAGGTAGGCCGTCGTGATCTCGCCCGTGTCGCCGTCGAGCAGGATCGACTCGCGCTCCATGCCGGCGGGGTTGAGGAGTTCGCCTATCACCAGGCGGTTGCGCAGCTCCTCCGCCAGGCGGAAGGGGCCGTCCGTGGCGTCACCGAGGGTGCGCAGGCCGTACGTGCGCAGGGGGGAGAACGTCAACAGGTCGGTGTCCGCGGGCAGTCCGGAGCCGGCGAGCAGGCCACGCGTCGGCGCGTGCGTGACGTACCGCTCCAGCTCCGCCTCGCTCAGCGTGATGGCCGGCACCCCGGCATCGGTCGTGCTCATCGCTCCCCCGCGATCTTCCTCGGTGCGTCGGTCCCTGGGCAGGGCAGGCCCGACCGTGTCCGGGCTCCCGTCGGAAGCGGCCGTCCCCCACTGCCCAGAACACTACGCCGCACCACTGACAACGCCCGTGGAAGAGGACGCCTGCCGGGCCACACCCGTTCCGTGCGGGCGCAGTTCCTCAGGTGAGGAAGATGCCGCCCAGGACAACGGCCAGGGCCGCCACGGCGAACAGGAGGATCCACAGGAACAACTTGCCCACGCTGGGCGGGGGCTCGTAGCGCGGCTCCTCGGGCGGCGTGGTCACTGGGGTGTCACCACTGCGGCCTGCGGGCGGATCGGGAGGCGGTTGACCGGGCGGCCCGTCGCCGCGCGGACCGCCGAGGCGATCGCAGCCGGGGACGTCACCACCGGGACCGCGCTGACCGACTTGGCGCCGAAGGGCGCGACCACGTCCCGCTCCTCGACCAGCTTCACGATCCGGATGTCCGGCACGTCCAGCGCGGTCGGCAGGGCGTATCCGGTCAGGTCGGGGTGGCGGATCAGGCCGCGGGGCGTGCGCAGGTTCTCGGTGAGCGCGATGCCCACGCCCTGGGTGAGGCCCGCCTCGATGCGCGAGACCAGTTGCGCGGGGTTCAGCACCCGGCCCACGTCCTGGGCGACCGCCAGCTCCACCACCCGGACCGAGCCGAGTTCGATGTCCACGTCCACCACCGCGCGGATCGCGCAGAAGGCGAGGCCGACGAAGGCGTCACCCTGGCCCTCGGCGTTCAGGGGCTCGGTGGGGTGCGGGCGGCACTGGGCCGTGGCCCACAGTTCCTTGCCGTCCATCGCCTCGGTGACGGTCGTCGACAGCACGCCGTCGTACGAGGTGATCTTGCCGTCGGTGATCTGGAGCAGCTCCGTCGACATGCCGAACTTGTGGGCCAGGGGCTGCAGCAGTTGCGTGCGGACCATCTTCGCCGCACGTTCCACCGCGCCGCCCGACACCCAGGTGTGGCGACCGCGGCAGCCCCCGCCGGCCGGGGGCTGGTCGGTGTCGACGGGTGCCACATGCACCTCGTCGATGCCGAGAGTCTCCTGGACGATCTGGCGGGCGAGGGTGGTGAAGCCCTGCCCCGTCTCCACGGCCGCGCACAGCACGGTGGCGACCCCGTCGTGGACCTTCACGGTCGCCGTGGAGACCTCGTCGGTGCCCTCCGCGCCGAGCATGTGCACCATGCCCAGGCCGTAGCCGACGCCCCGGCGCACCGCACCCGGTTCGCCCGCGCCCTCGGGGCCGCCGGGCAGCAGCCACTCGTCCTCGGGGGTGTCCTTGGGGAGGGCCGGGAGGGGGAAGTCGCGGACCGCCTGGAGGAGCTCGGCCACCGGTGCCGGACAGGTGACCGTCTGGCCGATCGGGAGGACGTCGCCGGTGGCGAGCGCGTTGCGCAGGCGCAGCTCGGCCGGGTCCACGCCGAGTTTCTTCGCGAGCTTGTCCATCTGCGCCTCGTAGGCGGCGCACACCTGCATGGCGCCCTCGCCGCGCACATGGCCGGAGGGCGGGTTGTTGGTGCGTACGGCCCAGCCCTCGATGAAGGCGTTCGGGACGACGTAGGGGCCGCACGCGAAGGAGACGGCGGCGGCGAGCGCCTCGGCGGAGGTGTCGGCGTAGGCGCCCGCGTCGAGGAGGATCTGTGCCTCGACCTTCACCAGCTTGCCCTCGGCGTCGGCGTGGTGGCGGTAACGCAGCAGGGTCGGGTGGCGGTGCACGTGGCCGAGGAAGGACTCCTCGCGGGTGACCGTGAGCTTCACCGGGCAGCCGGTCCTGAGCGCGAGCAGGCCGAGCGGGAGCTGGAAGCCCTGGTCCTCGCGGTCGGCGGTGGCGCCGGGCACCCCGGTGACGACGATCTTCACCTGATCGGGGGACAGGCCGTAACAGGCCGCTGCCGTGTTCCGGTCGGTGTGCGGGTCGGTGGAGGCCAGGTACAGCTCCACGCCGCCGTCGGGGCGCGGCACGGCGAGACCGGCCTCGGCGCCGATGGGGGCCGGGTCCTGGCGGCCGATGCGGTACAGGCCCTCGACGACGACCTCGCCGGCCGCGTCCGGGTCGCCGTGGCGCAGCGGAATGTGCCGGATCAGGTTGCCGTCGGGGTGCAGGGGCTCGGCCTCGAAGGCCTGCTCCGGGTCGATGACCGGGTCGAGTACTTCGTACTCGACGATGACGGCGGCGGCGGCCATCCGCGCGGTGTCGGGGTGGTCGGCGGCGACCGCGGCGATGGGCTCGCCGTGGTGGCGCACCACCTCGGAGGCGAACACCGGGCGGTCGGGCGTGCCCCGGCCGTGGCGGGGGGTGCCGGGCACGTCCTCGTGGGTGACGACGGCCCGTACGCCGGGCATCTCGCGCGCGTGGGTGGTGTCGATGGACACGATGCGCGCGTGCGCGTGCGGGGAGCGCAGTACGGCCGCCCACAGCAGGCCCTCGGCCCACAGGTCGGCCGCGTACGGGAAGGTGCCCTCGGTCTTGGCACGCGCGTCGACGTGCGGCAGGGAGGCGCCGAGGCCGCGCGGCAACGGCTCGGCGCCGGGGTCCGCTTCCGCCGCGGTGGTCGCGGTGGCGGCTTCGTTGCTCACGCCTGGCCTCCGTCCTGGCCGTACTGCTGGTCGTGCTGTCCCGGTGTACCGAAGGTGCCGGGGCTGTCGAAGACACCGTGCCCCTCGAACGCCGACGGGTTGACGCCGCCGGAGCCCGGGCCCGCCTGGTGCGGAATACGTGCCTCGTCCCCGTCCGTCTCAGCGCCGGCGGTGTACGCCTCGCGTTCGGCGACGACCTCCTTGACGGCCTCCAGGACACCCCGGTAGCCGGAGCAGCGGCACAGGTTGCCGCACAGGGCCTGCCGGGTCTCCAGCTCGGTCGGCGCGGGGTTGCCCTCCAGCAGGTCGTGCACGGTCATCGCCATGCCCGGCACGCAGAAGCCGCACTGCACGGCACCGCACCGGGCGAGCGCCCGCTGCACGTCGGAGGGCTGTCCGTCGGCGGCCAGGCCCTCGACCGTACGGACCTCGCTGCCGGCCGCGGTGACCGCCGGGACCAGGCAGGAGGCCACCAGGCGCCCGTCGACCTGGACGTTGCAGGCACCGCACTCGCCCTGCGAGCAGCCGTCCTTGGCCCCGGCGAGGCCGAGCCGCTCCCGCAGGACGTACAGCAGGGACTCGCCGATCCAGGCGTCGGTGACGGGCCGGTCGGCGCCGTTGACGCGCAGGACGTAGGAGGCGAGGGGGTGGTCGTCGTGCGGCGGCACGGCCTCGGCGGGGTCCTCGGGGGCGTCCTGCTCCGGGGCCGCCGGGTCCTCGGGGGCACGTGCCGGTGCCGCGGGCCCGGTCTCCTCCGGCGTGCCGGCCGAGTCCGCTTCGGCAGCGTCCGGCAGGGAGTCCGGCGCTACGGCGGTGTCGGGTGCGTCGGCCGGGAGCGCGGGTTCCGCAGGGGCCGTGGGTGCGGCCGCGTCCGGCGTTTCCACGGCCTCCTGTGCGGCCGGAGGGGCTGCGGGGCGGCCGTGCTCTGCCGGGCCGCCAGCGGAGCCCTCAGGGGCCTGTGCGGGCGCGTCGGGGGCGTACGGCGCCGCGGGTGCGTACCCCGGTGCCGGGGCCGTGTCGGCCGCGTGGGGGCCGGCGTCGTGCTCCGGCTGTCCCCACGGCCGGCCCGCGGGCTCGGTCGCCCAGGGTGCGGGCGCTCCGCCGGGGAGGGTGGCCGGCGGGGTGCCGCCCCACTGCTCGACCAACGAGGACGTGGTGAATTCGCCCGATTCGTCCGGGAGATCGCCGCCGGCGACCGGGATGGACCACTGGCCGGTGACGTCGTGCCCGGGTGCGGGCGGGGCCGCGGGTTCCTCGAAGGTCCACTGCTGCGTGGCGGCGGGGTGGTACGTGAACCGGTCGTCCGCCGCCTGCTCCTGGGGCACGGCGTTCGGGTCGGGCCACTGGTGACCGTCGGCGGGCATCGTCCAGGTGCCGGTGGCGCCCGGGTCGCTCACCCCCGGGGTGACCGCTATCCGCGGCGGCACGTAGCCGTGGCCGGGCGCGGCCAGGGGACTGTCACCGGACAGCAGGGCGTCGATGCCGCCCTCGGGGAGCTTGACGAAGGCGGTGGCGCCGTCGTCGTAGTCACCCTGGGGCAGCGGGTCCCAGCGGCCGCCACCCTGGGGCGGCGTGCCCTCTCCGTGCTGGTCGTCGGTCACGACAGTGCCCTCCCCAGTGCTCGTCGGGCCAGCGCGGCAACGGAGCGCCGCAGGTGCAGTACCGCGGGCGGAAGCGGGGCCACGGAACCGTCCGGCTCCGGGGCCGGGTCGGGGATGCAGGCCGCGGCGACGTACTCCCCGAAGGCGTTCAGGGCCTCCGGGACGAGCGCGCGGTCGTTGTCCCAGTCGATGAGCCCGGCGACCCACTGCTCGGCCTCCAGGGGCCTGAGCGGCATCGGCGCTATGGCGCCGACCGCACACCGCACCCCGCGCCGGGCCGGGTCGAGCACCAGGGCCACGGAGGCCACCGCGCGGCCCGGGCCGGTGCGTCCGGTCGCCTTCAGGAAGACCTGCGGGGCGTGCAGCAGCGGCACGCGCACGTACCCGATGAGTTCGCCGGCCCGCAGCATCTCCACACCGGCCAGCAGGTGCGACACCGGGATCTCCCGGCGGGCTCCGCCCGGGCCCGCGATGATCAGCGTCGCCTCCAGGGCGGCCAGCACCGGCAGCGCGTCCCCGGTGGGGGAGGCCGAGGCGATGTTGCCGCCGAGGGTGCCCGCGTTGCGGATGTGCGGCGGGCCCGCGGCGCGCGCGGCGGCGGCGAGCGCCGGGATCAGGGCCGCGAAGTCGGGGCGGCCCATGCGTGCGTGCGTGAGGCCCGCGCCGAGCAGCGCGTGGCCGTCCTGGTACTGCCAGCCGCGGATCTCGCTGATCCGCCCGAGGCCCACCAGGGCGGCGGGCCTGAGCTGGCCGGAGTTGACGGCGGCCATCAGGTCGGTGCCGCCCGCCACGGGTACGGCCGTGGGCGTGGCGGCGAGGGCCGCCACGGCCTCGTCCAGTGTCGTGGGCAGCGTGACGGCCTGCGCCGCCTGCGGTGCGTGCGTGGTCAAACCGGCTGCCCCTTCCCGCTGCCCCACCTGGTCCCACCTGTGTGGCCGTACGGTACGTGGTCACAGGGCGGACGTGGCAACTCTGGCACATCTTCGCAAGGCTCGAACGCGGGGGTCCGCTAGGAGGCATTCGCCCACCTCATCGGGGAGATGGACCGGTTTCGCACGGCATCACCGGTGCGAGCGAATTGCTACTCTTCGGTGATGCTGACGTGTTTTTTCCGTTATCTGTTCGGGGGTGGCCCTTCGATCGGGCGTCCGAGCACGCCGGGGCGCTGCTGCCAGGGCCGGGGCCCGGCGGGCGGCCGGTAGGCGACGCCCAGGGCGTCAAGTCGCCGGTAGTGGGCGGCCATACGGCGCTCGAAGCCGGCGAAGTCGCGCTCCTGCGGGGCGGGCAGCCGGCTCCAGGCGACCTCGGCGAAGGCGGCGAGCCGCGGGAAGGTCTGGTAATCGACGCGCGCGATGTCCTCCATCACCTCGGTCCACACGTTGGCCTGGGTGCCCAGCACGTGCCGGGCCTCCTCGGGGGTGAGCCGGGCCGGGACGGGCTCGAACCGGTAGACGTCCTCCAGGGTGCGCACGAAGCCGATCGGCACGGGTTCGTCCTCGCCCGGGGCCTGCCGGTGGTCCAGGTACACGTACTGCTCCGGGCACATGACGACGTCGTGCCCGGCCTGTGCGGCCGCGACGCCGCCCCCGTAGCCGCGCCAGGAGGACACCGCCGCCCCCGGCGCGAGTCCGCCCTCCAGGATCTCGTCCCAGCCGATGAGGCGGCGCCCGCGCGCGGAGAGCCACTTGTCGAAGTGCCCGATGAACCAGGACTGCAACTCGTCCTCGTCGGTGAGCCCCTGTTCCGTGATGCGGGTCTTGGCGGTCACCGACTCGCTCCACTGGTCCTTGCGACATTCGTCGCCGCCGACGTGGACGAACGCCGAGAACTCGGCGGCGTCCGCCGGGAACAGCTCCAGGACTTCCTCGAACACCCCCTCGTAGAAGCGCAGGGTGCTGTCAGTGGGGGCGAGTACGTTCGCGGAGATCCCCCAGGTGTCCCAGACGGTGAGGGCGGTGGTGTCGATGACGTCGGTGTTGCCGAGTTCCGGATACGCGGCGATGGCGGCCTGCGAGTGGCCCGGTACGTCGATTTCGGGGACGACGGTGATGTGCCGCTCGGCGGCGTAGGCGACGATCTCCCGGATGTCGTCCTGGGTGTAGTAACCCCCGTGCGGCTTCTCGTCCCACAGCGGCGAGGCGCGGTGACCGAATTTCGTCCGCGCCCGCCAGGAGGCGACCTCGGTCAGCTTCGGGTACCGCTTGATCTCGATCCGCCAGCCCTGGTCGTCCGTCAGGTGGAAGTGGAAGACGTTGAGTTTGTGCGCGGCCATCAGGTCCAGGTAGCGCAGCACGCCTTCCTTGGGCATGAAGTGCCGGGCGACGTCGAGCATGAGGCCGCGCCAGCGAAAGCGGGGGGAATCCTCGACGGTGATCTGCGGGAGGTCCCAGTCCTGCCCCGGCCGCACCGGTGCCCGGCGGAAGGCGTCGGGGCCGAGCAGCTGCCGGAAGGTTTGGGCTCCCCAGAAGACACCGGCCGCGCTGCCGCCCTGAATGAGGTACGGGCCGTCGTCGTTGACCAGGCGGTAGCCCTCCGGCGGCAGGTCGGTCTCGATGCTCAGCACGAGTCGGTTGGCGCCGTCGCCCCCCTCGGGGAAGGGCAGGCCGGTCGCGGCGCCGACCGTGGCGCGAAGCCAGCGCGCGGCGCCTTCCGTGCCGGGCCGCGCCTCCAGGGCCGTGTCGCTGTCGAGGCACGTGTGGCCGAGGGTGTTCCAGGAACAGCGCGCCGGAGCCGGAATCAGATCCACGATGTCAGTCACGTCAGTCCTTTACCGCTCCACCCAGTCCCGAGACCAGACGTCGCTGTACGAGTACGAAGAAGACCAGCACCGGAATCGTCATCACCGTGGACGCGGCCATGACGCCGCCCCAGTCCGGCTCGTCCGGCTTGTAGAAGACCAGCAGGGCCATCGGCAGGGTCGACTGGGAGGTGTCGCTGATGATGAAGGACTTGGCGAACAGGAAGTCGTTCCAGGCCGAGATGAAGGAAAACACGCTCGTGGCCACCAGGCCGGGGAACACGAGCGGGAAAAGGATCTGCCAGAGGAATCGCCCGCGGCTCGCCCCGTCCAGGTACGCGGCCTCCTCCAGCGCTTCCGGCACGGCTTTCACGAACCCCCTCAGCATCCAGATCGCGAAGGGCAGAGAGAACGCGATGTGAGGCAGGATCAGCGAGCCGAGGGTGTTCAGCTGGCCGAAGTCCCGCATGAGGAAGAACAGGGGGATCGTGAGGGCTTCCACGGGCACCATCTGGGCCACCAGAAACATGATCAGCAGGGTGGTCCGGAAGCGGAAGCGGAAGCGCGCGACGGCGGTCGCGGCGAGAAACGCGATCACCGCGGAGACGATCACCACACTGCCCGCCACCACAAGGCTGTTGACGAAGTAACGGCCGAATTCCTGCTGCCCGAAGACCCGCCGGAAGGAGTCCAGGGACGGTGCGAGCGTCCACGGCCTGGGCCGGTCGGACTCGATCTCGCCGGCCGGTTTGAAGGCGCTCAGCACCATCCAGTACAGCGGGAAGGCGACGGCGGCCGCGATCAGCAGGGCCGAGGCCTCTGCCGCCGACCGCCACGGCCGCTGCACACGCACGCGAAGAAGATTCACAGCTCCTCCCCCTGGCGGCGCAGCAGCCGCAGGTACACCAGCGTCACGGCGAGAAGGATCAGCAGCGTCACGACGCCGATCGCCGAACCGAGGCCGTACTGGGAGGACGCGAACGCCTCCTGGTAGGCGTACACGTTCAGCACCAGGTTCTGGCCCGCGATGCCGCCGCCGTTCGTCATGACGTAGATCTGCGTGAAAACCTTGAAGTCCCAGATGACCGACTGGATGGTGACGACGGTGAGGATCGGCCGGAGCATCGGCGCGAGCACCGAGCGCCAGATCCGCCACTGCGAGGCGCCGTCCAGGGCCGCGGCCTCCAGCACCTCGGAGGGTACGGCGCGGATCCCGGCGTAGACCGTCACCATCACGAACGGGAAGGAGCACCAGACCACTTCGAGCAGGACGAGGAGGAAGGCGCTGTAGCGCCCGTACGTCCAGGAGTGGTCGCCGAGGCCGAGGATCCGGTTCACCGGACCGAAGTCGGGGTCGAAGAGGAGCAGCCAGACCGTGGAGCCGGTGACGGCCGGGGTGGCCCAGGCGCCGAGCGCGGCCAGCATCAGCGCCAGCCGGGGTACGGCACGCACCCGTGTGAGCAGCACGGCGAGCGCGCAGCCGACGGCGAGGGTGGCGGCGACACAGGCCGCGGCGAAGACCACGGTGGCCAGCAGCACCTGCCAGAACTGCCCGTCGGAGAACAGGTCCGTGTAGTTGCCGAACCCCCGGAAGACGGTCGGTTCGCCCCCGCTGACCTGGGCCTGGGTGTACCGGAAGAAGGAGATCAGGCCGAGCTGGTAGACGGGGTAGACGAGCAGGGCGCCGAGGACGACGAGGGCGGGGGCGAGGTAGAGCCAGGGGGCTCGGTGGCGGCGCATGCTGCTCACCCGGCGGAGCCGAACGCGTCGTCCATCTTCTTCGCCGCGTCCTGCGAGGCCGCCGCCACATCCTTCTTGCCGCTGATGACCTCCTGGAACATCGTCGGCAGGACGAGCGAGGAGTCGATCTGCGACCAGGCCGGCGAGGCGGGGACGAACTTGGTGCCGGACGCCAGCGTGGTCACGAACGGCTTGACGAAGGGCTGCCGGGCCGCCGCCTGGTCGCGGACGTCCGTGAAGGTCGGCAGGAAGCCCATCGCGTCGAACAGGGCGGACTGCGTCTTCTTGGCGGCCAGCCGCTCCATGAGGTCCACGGCGAGCGTGCGGTGGGCGGTGCTCTTCAGGACGCCGATGTTGTTGCCGCCCGCGAACGCCGGGGCGATCGAGCCCGGGGCCACGCCCGGCAGCGGTACGACCGCGTACTTGCCCTTCACCTTCCCGGCCTCCACGGCCGCGTGGCTGAAGTCGCCGCCGATCGCCATGCCGGCCTTGCCCGCGGCGAACGCGGTCACGGTGTCGTTGCCGCCCATGCCCGCGCACTTGGCGGCGGGACAGTTGGCGTCGGAGAACAGGGACGTGTAGGCCTTGATGCCCTTGCGGGCCGCGGCGCTGTCGATCGCGGAGGCGTACGAGCCGCCCTTGCCGGTGGCCAGTTCGCCTTCGTCGGCCCAGATGAAGGGCATGGCGCCGTAGGTGTAGGCGCCGCCGACGGCCAGGCCGTACAGGTCGGGTTTCGCGGCCCGGATCGTACGGGCGGTGGTGGCCAGCTCGGCCATGGACGTCGGCGGTTTCAGGCCGAGTTCCCTGAAGACGTCGGTGCGGTAGTACAGGGCGCGGACGCCGACGTAGAAGGGTGCGCCGTAGATCTTTCCGTCCACCGTGACCGACTGCCGGGCCGTCGGGTCGGTGTTCTTCGCCTCGGTCCAGGAGGAGAACTCCCTGGTGACGTCGAGGAGTCCGCCGTCGTGGACGTAGCCGGCGGTGTCGGTGTTGCCGTACTCGATGACGTCGGGCGCCGAGGACGGGTCGTTGAAGGCGGCCTTGACGCGCTGGGCGCGGGTCTCGACCGGGATGTACTCGACGTCGACCCCGGTGCCCTTGTGGGCCTTGCGGAAGCCGGCGACGACGGAGTCGACGACCTTCTTCTTGGGCTCGTTGCCGACCTCCTGGAAGAGCCAGACCCTGAGGGTGCCGGTCTTCTCGTCCTTGTCGGAGGCGGAGTTGGAGGAGGACTGGGGGGCGCAGGCGGTGACGACGACGAGGGTGAGCAGCGCGGCGAGTGGGGCGGACAGCTTCATGGAGCGTTCCTCCGGAAGTAGTGCGTTGCAACATATGCAATGGCTGTTTCGCTCTGCACAACACCACGGAGGCTAGGGACAACATGAACATGCCGACAAGAGGTCTCAACCACTCTGTGACCAGAAAGCACAAAGGCCCCCGGGACGCGCCTCGACGCGTCCCGGGGGCCGTGCTGTCCTCAGCCGGGCGGGGGCAGCCCTACTTCTTGTCGCCGCCCTTGCCGCCCTTGTCGCCGCCGCTGCCCATGGACTCGTAGATCTCCTTGCACATGGGACACACGGGGTACTTCTTCGGGTCGCGGCCCGGCACCCACACCTTGCCGCACAGCGCCACGACGGGGGTGCCGTCGAGGGCGCTCGCCATGATCTTGTCCTTCTGGACGTAGTGGGCGAAGCGCTCGTGGTCGCCGTCGCCGTGGGACACCTGTGGCGTCGGCTCTACGAGGGTCCCCGTACCAGTCCCGCGCTCGGGCTCAAGAGTGCTCATATCAGCAAGAGTACTGAAGCTCACGGACATCAGTTGAGCGACGGGTCGTCGGGGTACGTGGCCACCATCGCCAGCTCGTTGCGCTGGCGGCGCAGCACCTCGCGCCAGAGTCTCTCCGGGGCCGGCGAGGACACGTCGCCCGGCTCGGACTCCACGACGTACCATGCGCCCTCCACCAGCTCGTCCTCCAGCTGGCCGGGGCCCCAGCCGGCGTAACCGGCGAAGATCCTTAGCGAGCCGAGGGCCGAGGCGAGCAGCTCCGGCGGGGCCTCCAGGTCCACCAGGCCGATCGCGCCGTGCACCCGCCGCCAGCCGAGCGGGGCGCGGTCGCCGTTCGCGCCGCCCGGGATGACCGCGACGCCGAGCGCCGAGTCCAGCGAGACGGGTCCGCCCTGGAAGACCACGCCGGGCTCGCCGGCGAGATCGGCCCAGCCTTCCAGGATGTCGCCCACGTCCACCGGCGTGGGGCGGTTGAGGACGACACCGAGGGAGCCCTCCTCGTCGTGGTCGAGAAGGAGCACCACCGCACGGTCGAAGTTCGGGTCCGCCAGGGCGGGCGTGGCCACGAGCAGCCGCCCTGTGAGCGAGGACACCTCGGTCATGCCAGACATGATCCCGCATCTTCCCCTGGAGTGGGGAGCCCATCGAGGTGTGGGAGTGAACGCAGCTCAGGGCGCAGAGGGGCGGCCCCGGCGCACGCAGGTCCACCGGTGACCCCACGTGCCCGACGCGGAACGGTTCGTGTTGTGACACAGCTATGACGTGGCTGGGTGGTCCTTGGGCTTACGGGAGGGGGGTGATCGGCGATTACCCTGTCTTTCCGGCCCCCGCGCTAAGTGATCGGCCGACCCCTGCCCGACTCATCGGAACGCGAGATTCATGACCGTCAACGACGATGTCCTGCTTGTCCACGGCGGAACCCCGCTGGAGGGCGAGATCCGTGTCCGCGGTGCGAAGAACCTCGTACCGAAGGCCATGGTCGCCGCCCTGCTGGGCAGCGCGCCGAGCCGACTGCGCAACGTTCCGGACATCCGTGACGTGCGCGTCGTGCGTGGCCTGCTCCAGCTGCACGGGGTGACGGTCCGCCCCGGTGAGGAGCCCGGCGAGCTGGTGCTCGACCCGACCCACGTGGAAAGCGCGAACGTCGCTGACATCGATGCCCACGCGGGTTCCAGCCGGATCCCGATCCTCTTCTGCGGCCCGCTGCTGCACCGCCTCGGCCACGCCTTCATCCCGGGCCTCGGCGGCTGCGACATCGGCGGCCGGCCCATCGACTTCCACTTCGACGTGCTGCGGCAGTTCGGCGCGACCATCGAGAAGCGCGCGGACGGTCAGTACCTGGAGGCGCCGCAGCGGCTGCGCGGCACGAAGATCCGGCTGCCGTACCCGTCCGTCGGCGCGACCGAGCAGGTGCTGCTGACGGCCGTACTGGCCGAGGGCGTCACGGAGTTGTCCAACGCGGCCGTCGAGCCGGAGATCGAGGACCTGATCTGCGTTCTGCAGAAGATGGGCGCGATCATCGCGATGGACACCGACCGCACGATCCGCATCACCGGTGTGGACCAGCTCGGCGGCTACACCCACGCGGCCCTCCCGGACCGTCTGGAGGCCGCGTCCTGGGCCTCCGCGGCGCTGGCGACCAGCGGCAACATCTACATCCGCGGCGCCCAGCAGCGCTCGATGATGACGTTCCTGAACACCTACCGGAAGGTGGGCGGTGCCTTCGAGATCGATGACGAGGGCATCCGCTTCTGGCACCCCGGCGGCCAGCTGAAGTCCATCGCCCTCGAGACGGACGTGCACCCGGGCTTCCAGACCGACTGGCAGCAGCCGCTGGTGGTGGCCCTGACGCAGGCCACGGGCCTGTCCATCATCCACGAGACGGTGTACGAGTCCCGGCTGGGCTTCACCTCCGCGCTCAACCAGATGGGCGCGCACATCCAGCTCTACCGCGAGTGCCTGGGCGGCTCCGACTGCCGCTTCGGCCAGCGCAACTTCCTGCACTCCGCGGTCGTCTCAGGACCGACCAAGCTGCAGGGCGCCGACCTGGTCATCCCCGACCTGCGTGGCGGCTTCTCCTACCTGATCGCGGCCCTCGCGGCCGAGGGCACGTCCCGCGTCCACGGCATCGAACTCATCAACCGTGGCTACGAGAACTTCATGGAGAAGCTGGTGGAGCTGGGCGCGAAGGTGGAGTTGCCCGGCAAGGCGCTGGGCTAGCACGGCCTGCCCGGCCGGCGTTCGACGCCGTCTTCGGCCGCGACCACAATGGGGCGGCACCCGAGATCACGGGTGCCGCCCCATCGGCGCTCTCGGCGGAGCGCTCGGCGCTTACTTGCCCTTGGCAGCTTCCTTGAGCTTCGAGCCCGCGGAGACCTTCACGCTGTAGCCGGCCGGGATGTTGATGGGCTCACCGGTCTGCGGGTTGCGCGCGGTACGAGCGGCACGGTGGGTGCGCTCGAAGGTCAGGAAGCCGGGGATGGTGACCTTCTCGTCGCCCTTGGAGACGATGTCGCCGACGACCTCGGCGAACGCGGCCAGAACGGCGTCGGCGTCCTTGCGGGTCACCTCGGCGCGGTCGGCCAGCGCGGCCACCAGCTCACTGCGGTTCATGTTGTTACTCCCGTGTTCTTCTTGCCGTTGAGGCGTGAGGTGAGATCGATGCCGATACGCTCGCGCCCAGGGACGCATCCTGCCCCTACCTGCGGCGGGAAAGCCAATCCGGCACCCGTAGGAGTCGAGAACACCCTAGGGAGTCACCCGAAAAGCGCCTGCTCGCCGGACACCATAGGGGCACCCGCCGGTGGGGGGTCCTGCGACGCGCCGGTGCGGGGGCTGTCGTGTCGATCCTCACAGCCCCTGCACAGGTCGGTCTCACAGCACCTGCACCCTACGGTACGGGCCGCTACGCCGCCGCGCCGACCGCCCTGGCCGCCTCGCGCACGGCTCCGGCGACCGCGCCCGCGACCTTGTCGTTGAAGACGCTCGGGATGATGTAGTTCGGGTTCAGCTCGTCCTCGGTCACCACGTCGGCGAGGGCCTTCGCGGCGGCGAGCATCATGTCGGTGTTGACCGTACGGGACTGCGCGTCCAGCAGACCGCGGAAGACACCCGGGAAGACCAGCACGTTGTTGATCTGGTTCGGGAAGTCGGAGCGGCCGGTGGCCACAACAGCGGCCGACTGGCGGGCGATTGCGGGATCGACCTCGGGGTCCGGGTTCGCGAGCGCGAACACGATGGCGCCGTCGGCCATGGCGGCCACGTCGTCTCCGTCGAGGACGTTCGGGGCGGAGACGCCGATGAAGACGTCGGCGCCGTGCACGGCCTCCTTCAGGGTGCCGGTCAGGCCCTCGAGGTTGGTGTTGTCGGCGATCCAGCGCAGCGGCGAATCGGCCGGGGCGTTCACCAGGTCCTCGCGGCCGGCGTGCACCACACCCTGGATGTCGGCGACGACGGCGTGCTTCACGCCCGCCGCGAGCAGCAGCTTGAGGATGGCCGTACCGGCCGCGCCGGCACCGGACATGACGACGCGGATGTTCTCAATTGCCTTGCCGGTGACGCGAAGTGCGTTCGTCAGGGCGGCGAGGACGACGATCGCGGTGCCGTGCTGGTCGTCGTGGAAGACGGGGATGTCGAGGGCCTCGCGCAGGCGCGCCTCGATCTCGAAGCAGCGGGGCGCGGAGATGTCCTCGAGGTTGATGCCGGCGAAGCCGGGGGCGATCGCCTTGACGATCTCGACGATGGCGTCGGTGTCCTGGGTGTCCAGGCACAGCGGCCAGGCGTCGATGCCGGCGAAGCGCTTGAAGAGGGCCGCCTTGCCCTCCATGACGGGCAGCGCGGCCTTGGGGCCGATGTTGCCGAGGCCCAGCACGGCGGAACCGTCCGTCACGACCGCAACGGAGTTGCGCTTGATGGTGAGGCGGCGGGCGTCCTCGGGGTTCTCGGCGATCGCCATGCACACCCGGGCCACACCCGGCGTGTAGATCATGGACAGGTCGTCACGGTTGCGGATCGGGTGCTTGGACTGCATCTCGATCTTGCCGCCGAGGTGCATCAGGAACGTACGGTCGGAGACCTTGCCGAGGGTGACGCCCTCGATGCCGCGGAGTTTGCCGACGACCTCCTCGGCGTGGGCCGTGGAGGTGGCCGCGATCGTGACGTCGATGCGGAGCTTCTCGTGGCCGGACGCGGTGACGTCGAGGCCCGTGACCGAGCCTCCGGAGGACTCCACGACGGTGGTGATCTGCGAGACGGCGGTTCCGCTCGCGGGCACCTCCAGCCGGATGGTCATCGAGTAGGAGACGCTGGGCGCCGTTGCCATGGCCGACTTCCTCTGCTTTCACCGTGTCGCGAGTTGTGCCGTCCGATCGTCGCACCTACCCCCGAGTACGTGGTAGCCGCCCTGGATTGCGGACGTTTTGTTCACGGGAGCCGCTAGATTTTCGGAAAACCACTTCCACCATACGAGAAGCGATCAGGCAAAGAAAGAGGCCCACGCCACATGGTGACGTGGGCCTCCCACACGTTCATGACACCGACCCGCCATGCTCGCCTCGCGGCAAGTGGTCGCTCGTAGCGACGAAGGTTGGGCCCGGGGGCTTGGATCGGGCCGGTGCCACACCCAGGCTAACAAACGGATGCCGACTGCCATTCCTTCTGCCGGGAGTTCACAGGAATCAGTCCCGCAGCAGGTCCGGCACGCCCGTCGCGTCCGGTTCGTCCCGCTCGCCCGAGACCACCGTCAGCTGCTGGGTGGCCCTGGTCAGCGCCACGTACAGCACGCGCAGGCCCGCCGGTGACTCGTCGGCGATCTCGGCCGGGGACACGACGACCGTCGCGTCGTACTCCAGGCCCTTGGCCTCCAGGCTGCCGAGCGCCACCACCCGGTCGCCGAGCCCGGCCAGCCAGCGCCGGGCCTCCTCGCGCCGGTTCATCGCGACGACCACGCCCACCGTGCCGTCCACCAGGCCGAGAAGCCGCTCGGCCTCGGCCCGCACGGTCTTCGCCACGGAGTCGTGCACCTGGGTGAAGCGGGGCTCGACCCCCGTGGACCGTACGGCGGACGGCGACTCGGAGCCGGGCATGGCGAGGGCGAGGACCTTGGCGGCCAGGTCGGCGATCTCGGCCGGGTTGCGGTAGTTCACGGTGAGCCGGAACCGGCGTCGGGGGCGGGTGCCGAGGGCCTCGTCGCGGGCCTCGGCCGCCTCGTCCGGGTCGGACCAGGAGGACTGGGCCGGGTCGCCCACGACCGTCCAGGTGGCGTGCCGGCCGCGGCGGCCGACCATGCGCCACTGCATCGGCGTGAGGTCCTGCGCCTCGTCCACAATGACGTGCGCGTACTCGGTGCGCTCCTGCGCGAGGCGCTCGGCCCGCTCCCGCTGGGTCTCCTCGCGCACCGGCATCAGCTCCTCCAGGCCGGTGAGCTGGTCCAGCGGATCGAGGTCGCGCTTCTTCCTCGGCCGGGCAGGGGCGCCGAGGACCGCCTGCAGCTCGTCCAGCATGGCGACGTCGTGCACGGAGTACCCGTCGCGCTTCAGCGAGCGGGCGACCCTGCGGACCTCGCCGGGGTTGAGGATCCGGCGGGCCCAGCGGCCGAGCCGCCGTTCGTCCGCCATGGCGGCGAGGACCCCCTTGGGGGTCAGCTCGGGCCACCAGGCGTCGAGGAAGGCGAGGAAGACGTCCTCACTCGTGATGTCCTCGTCGAAGGAGGAGCGCAGCTCGGCCGCCAGCTCCGGGTCGCTGTGCCGGCCGGCCGCGCCGGACTTCGCCCACAGGGCGTCCAGGAGCAGCCTGCGGGCGCGCGGGCGGAGCAGGTTGACCGGAGCGGTGCCGCCCAGGGCGGTGCGACGGATGTGTTCCAGCTCGGCGGCCTCCAGTTCGAGGCGGCGACCGAAGGCGACGACGCGGAGGCGGGACGGGGGACCGTCGAAGGCCTGCGGCTCGCTGTCCTCGTCCAGGGCGAGCTGCCCCACCCGAGCAGTCTTCCCCAGCTCCAGCGCGCCCCGGGCGGCCTTCCGCAGCACCTTCAGCATCCGGTACGAGCCCTTGGCACGGGCCGCGGCCGGGGAGTCGTACAGGGTGGCCTCGACGCCGTCGACCAGCGAGCCGATCGCGCGGATGGCGACCTGGCCCTCCTCGCCGAGCGAGGGCAGCACGCCCTCGGTGTAGGCCACCAGCAGCGGGGTCGGCGAGACGATCAGGATGCCGCCCGCATAGCGTCTGCGGTCCTGGTAGAGCAGGTAGGCGGCGCGGTGCAGGGCGACCGCGGTCTTGCCGGTGCCCGGGCCTCCCTCGACGTACGTCACGGAGGCGGCGGGGGCGCGGATGACCAGGTCCTGCTCGGCCTGGATGGAGGAGACGATGTCCCGCATGGTGTGGCTGCGGGCCTGGCCGAGGGCGGCCATCAGGGCGCCGTCGCCGATGACGGGCAGCTCGCTGCCACCGAGGAACGCGGACAGCTCCGGCCGCATCAGGTCGTCCTCGACCCCGAGGACCCGGCGGCCCTTGGAGCGGATGACCCGGCGCCGCACCACCCGGCCGGGATCCTTCGGGGTGGAGCGGTAGAAGGGCGCTGCGGCCGGTGCCCGCCAGTCGATGACCAGCGGGGCGTAGTCCGCGTCGAGCACGCCGATCCGGCCGATGTGCAGGGTCTCGGCGATGTCGGCGGTGTTGTCGGACCGGACGGCGCCCTCGGCGGGCTCCACCGCCGTGTACGCGCCGTCGGGACCCTTCTTGCCGTCCTTGCCGAGCAGCAGGTCGATCCGCCCGAAGAGGAAGTCCTCGAACTCGTTGTTCAGCCGGTTCAGGTGGATGCCCGCCCGGAAGACCTGTGCGTCCCGCTCGGCCAGCGCGCCCGGCGTACCGACCTGGCCGCGCTGGGCCGCGTCGTTCATCAGGAACTCGGCCTCGTGGATCTTCTCCTCGAGCCGCCGGTACACCCGGTCCAGGTGTTCCTGTTCGACGCTGATCTCTCGGTCGCGCACGGAGTCCTGTGCGCCGTGTACCGAGCCGACCGCGGACTGCTGAACCTGAGCGGCCACCGGGCCCCCTTCTGACGTGCTGGGCAGCCGTCAACCGTACGCGAAGGGGGCCCGCAGAGGCTACGCGTCCACTTGGACGAGCTTCTTTCCGTCGAACGTCACGACCTCGAAGTGGTCGATCTCGTTCGGCTTGAGGGCCGTGCCGCCACCGATGTAGAGCGGGTTCTTGGCCTCCGGGGACTTCGCGTCCGGAAGGCCGTAGCCCCACTTCGGGACGGACCAGGAGCCCAGCGTCTGGCGCTCGCCGTTCTTGGCGACGGCGACCAGGGAGCACTTGAGCGGACCCTTGACGCCCTTGAGTTCGAGCACCGTCGAGGTGCCCCAGTTCTTCTCTCCCATGGCGACGGTCGCGCTGGCGCCCGTCGCGCTGTCCGTGCCCGAGACCTTGTCGGGCAGCTGGTTGAAGGTCGTCTGGGCGGTTGCCGCCAGTGGTGTGCCGGACTGCCCCGAGTCGCCTCCGCCGCTCGCCGCCATGACGGCCACCGGGCCGGCGATGATCAGCGCGGCCGCGGCCGCGACCATGTAGAAGCTCTTGCGCCGCTTGAGCGCACGGCGCTCGGCGACCTCGTCGACCAGCTTCTCCGCCAGCCGTGGGCTCGGCCTCGCGGACAGCGACTCACCGATCGCGGGTGTGCTGCCGGAATCCGGCAGGTCCGCGAGGGCGGCCAGCATGGGCTCCATCCCGGCCAGCTCGTCCAGCTGCTGGGCGCACCACTCGCAGCCTGCGAGATGCGCCTCGAAAGCGGTTGCCTCGGCGTCGTCGAGAATCCCGAGGGCGTAGGCGCCGACGGTTTCGTGCTCGTTCGGGGCCTGTGATCCCTGCATGGACCCAGACATACCCGTACCACCCGTTCCGAACCCCCCGTACCCGCTCATCACGCCGTCACCCCCCGCTCCTCCAGTGCCAGCTTCATCGACCGCAGGGCGTAGAACACCCGAGAACGGACGGTTCCGCTGGGTATGCCCAGAGTTTCCGCCGCCTCGTTGACGGTACGTCCCTTGAAGTACGTCTCGACGAGCACCTCCCGGTGAGCCGGGGTCAGGTCGTCGAGCGCGTCCGACAGCGTCATCAGCCACAGCGCCTTGTCGATCTCGTCCTCCGCGGGGATGACCTCCAGCGGCGACGGATCGACCTCCTGCGGCCGGGCCTGCCGGCTGCGATGGCCGTCGATGACGATGCGACGCGCGACCGTCACCAGCCAGGGGCGTACCGAACCGGTCGCCCGATTGAGCTGACCGGCGTTCTTCCAGGCTCGGATGAGTGTTTCCTGCACGACGTCCTCGGCGCGCTGCCGGTCTCCGGCGACCAGCCTGAGGACATACGCAAGGAGAGGTCCGGCGTGCTCGCGGTACAGGGCACGCATCAGCTCCTCATCTGGTTCCGAGGGCTGTGAGGACATGCGATGTCGGGCCCTCGATCCACGTTCATTGGCCACGGCCGCATCCTTGCGCACGCCCACCTCCGGTGTCCGGGGGTTCCCCCAGTCGGTCGCTCGCCCACCCGTACGGACGGGGGCTGCGCGGTGTTCAACGTGGGGTGACATATTTCTTGGGAGTGACGTGACGACCTGGACATGCGTACACATTCCCACCGCGTGATCTTTACATTTCCGACACATCGCCGGAGGCGGCCGAGCTGCCCGTGCGGGGCGGCCGGCAAACTCGGTGTTACCGAAATCACTCCGGGCGGCGCGGGGGCGCAAAGCGACAGAAGACCCGTACCGGACAGTCAGGTCTGCGCGAGCGCCGCCCGCCGCCGGTGCCGGGCCACCCGCTCGCGGTTCCCGCAGACCTCGCTGGAACACCAGCGCCTCCTGCGCCCCCGGGACGTGTCCAGGTACACGAGGGGGCAGTTGTCCCCCTCGCACTCCCGCACGGCCGCCCGCGCCACGGGATCGGTGAGCAGCTCCACGGCGTCCCGTGCGACGACCGCGAGCAGCCCCGCACACCCGGGCGCCTGCACCAACCCCCGCACCAGCGTGCCGTCCTCGCCGCGCACCGCGCAGGGGACCGGCGGCGCGGCACGGGCGGCCTCGTTGAGCCGGCCGAGCGCGTGCTCGTACGGCCGCGCGTCCGCCGGCTCCCAGCTGCGCACCAACTGCCCGATGTCTCCGCGCAGTTCCCTGAACCCCACCAGCCAGGAGGCGTCGGCGTGGCCCAGCGGGGTGCCGGGCGGCACCAGCCCGGCACCGCCGATCCAGGTGCGCAACGGCTCGACGGCGTCCAGCCGTTCGGCCGGGTGCGCGGTCGACAGGAGATCGAGACAGATCCGCCCGGCGTCGAACCGCAACTCGTTCGGGATCGTGGCCGTACCCAGTGCCATGTGCCTGCCACCGCCTAGGACAGGGGAACCGTTCCGTCGCTCGTCTTCACAGTGCCTGCCCGCCCACCTCTGAGGAACCCCTCGTACCGCCCGCGACTCGCGCGGTTCGCCGCGCCGTCCCGCGCCGTCCCACGGGGTCCCCGTCCGGCCCGTCCCCGGCGCGGACACCGGTGGCCGGAGCCCGGGCCGGTCCTCTCCGGTCCAGATACGCCGCCATGGCTCGCCGCCCCCGCCCCCGGCCGTGACGCTGTGTCCTGCGAAAGCACCGGGAGCCGCCCGAGGGGGGAACCACGAGGGACGGCGGTTCAGAAAGGACACGTTCATGAGCATGCGCACCAGGGTCGTCGCGATGGCGACGGCCGCGCTGCTGGGCGCCGGCGGCGCCGGCATCGCCCTGGCACCCGCCGCGAATGCCGCGTCGTACCACGGCATCGACGGAGGCGGCGGCGTCACCGACGACTGGCAGGACGAGGAGAACCTCGGCGTCGACGACTACGCCGAGAGCAACGCCACCGCCCTGTGGGAGACCGTCCTGTACGCGGACGGCGCCAAGTGGCAGGACGACGACGGTGACTGGCACACCTTCCAGAAGAACCAGATCGACGGCTCGTTCGGCCCCGAGACCGAGTCGGCCACCCAGTGGTGGCAGGAGCACTACGGCATTCCGGAGAACGACGGCGTGGTCACCGACCAGAGCTGGACGTTCGCCCAGCGCTGGCTCGTCGGCCCGTCCTCGGGCAGCGTCATCACGTACCAGGGCGACGCCCGGAACGTCACCTTCAAGCGGATCAGCGGCAAGTACCGGGTACGGATCAAGGGCACCGGCCCCTGGAAGCTCGCGTACTACGAGCAGCGCGGCTGAGCACGCCACGGGCCCGGGGGCGGGCGGTCGTACGGTCGCCCGCCCGCCGGGACAGCCCCCACAGCAGCCCCGCCACCAGCAGCACGATGACGGCGAACGCGACCAGTGCCGCCGTCCGCCAGCGCCGGTGCTCGCCCCCGCGGGGCTCCGGCGCGCCCCCTGCCTCGGCCCCGGCCCCGGCCTCCGGCGGCCCGGCGGGCTCCGGCGCGGGGCGCGGCCATGCCTGTTCGGCCAGCTCCCACAGCGCCAGCAACCGCGCCTGGTCCGCGCCCGCCAGCCGGCACAGCACCTGCGCCGCTCCCCGTGGCGGCAGTTTGGCCCCGCTGAGATACCGCTGCCAGGACGACTTGCTGTAGGCGGTGCGCCGGGCCAGTTCGGCGAGGCTGAGCCCGGTACGGCCCTTCAGGAAGCGCAGCTGCTCGACCAGGTGCCGCGCCTCTCTCGGCAACGAATCCGGCAGGGGCTGCCAGCGTGTCATCCTCGTCCCCCCGATTGCCCACCGCCCCGTCTCCGGGCGCGGCCTCTCCCCGCCATGGTCCGGCGTCAGCCTGCTGCCCGGCCGAACACCTCCGGCAGAGCGCGCACCGGCAACCCGGAGCACGCGTGGTGGCACGGTGTGAGCCGAGCGCCCTCCGCCGCAGGACGCCGCCTGCGCCGCCGGGCCCGTTGCCGTGACCCGGTACCCAGAACGTCGTACGGCCGTTCAGGCGTCGGCGTAGCTGGACGCCCGCGTATGCGGGTGCGCGCTTCGGCCATGTCCGGGGCACGGGCCGCTCGGGTTGGCTGGAAGGCATGACGCATACGAGGGAAACAACGACGCATACGAGGGAAACAGGGACCGGCCAGGTGATCCTGGGCGCCGCCACCGTCGCCATGGGCCTGATCGCCGGGGTCTTCTACGTCTTCGCCTGCGCGGTGATGCCGGCGCTGGCACGCAGCGACGACCGGACGTACGTCGCGGTCATGCGCGACATCAACGACGTGATCCAGAACCCGGTGTTCTTCCTGAGCTTCCTGGGGGCGCTGGTGCTGACGGGGGTGTCGGCCTGGCACCTGCGCGGCTCGGCGAGCGGCCGCTGGGTGTGGGCGGCCCTGGCGGCCTACGCGCTCGCGTTCCTCGTCACCCTGGCCTTCAACATCCCGCTGAACAACGCCCTGGCGGGGAAGGGCACTCCCGCTTCTCTGCGGGAGCACTTCGAGGGCCCGTGGGTGACGTGGAACGTCGTACGGACGGCGCTGTCGACGGCGGCGCTGGCATGCCTGACGCGCGCCCTGATGCTGACGCGCGCCTCCGTCGCACCCGCGTAGCGGTGGCCGACCTGCTTACGCGTCCGCGTACTTCGCGTCCGCCGCCGGGTCCAGTGCCAGCCGGTAGCCCCGCTTGACCACGGTCTGGATCAGCTTCGGCGCCCCGAGAGCCGTACGGAGCCGGGCCATGGCCGTCTCCACCGCATGCTCGTCGCGGCCCGCGCCGGGCAACGCCCGCAGCAGCTCCGACCGGGCCACCACCCAGCCCGGCCGCCGCGCCAGCGCGCGCAGCAGCGACATGCCGGCCGGCGGCACCGGCTTCAGCTCCCCGTCCACCAGCACCGCGTGCCCGCGGATCTCCACCCAGTGCCCGGCGATCGGCAACGCACGTGCGCGCCCCGGCAGTTCCTGGCACAGCAGCTGCACGAGCGGCCCGAGCCGGAACCGTTCCGGCTGCACGGTGTCCACGCCCAGCGCCTGCAGGGGCAGCGCGGTGACGGGGCCCACGCAGACGGACAGCACGTCGTGGCCGAGCGCGGCCAGCACCTCGTCCAGCAGTCCCCGCTGCTCGGCCCGTGACAGCAGCGAGGCGGCAGCCGGCGCGCTGGTGAAGGTGAGCGCGTCCACCCCGCGCGAGACGACGGCGTCCAGCAGCCGGTCCACGGGCCCCTGGTCCTCGGGCGGCATCCACCGGTACACGGGCACCGGCACGACATCCGCTCCCCCGGCCCGCAGTGCCTCCACGAACCCCGGCAGCGGCTCTCCGTGCAGCTGTGCGGCGATCCGGCGCCCGTCGACGCCCTCCGCCAGCAGCCGGTCGAGCACCTCGGCCATGGACTCGCTGCACGGCGACCAGTCCTCCGTGAGCCCGGCGGCCCGGATGGCCCCCTTCACCTTGGGCCCGCGGGCCAGCAGCTCCACCCCCCGCAGCCGGTTCAGCAACGGCTCGCCGAGTCCCCACCCGTCGGCGGCCTCGACCCAGCCCCGGAACCCGATGGCCGTGGTGGCCACCACGACGTCCGGCGGCTGGTCGATGATCACTTGGGTGGCGGCGAGCAGTTCACCGTCGTCGGCGAGCGGCACGATGCGCAGGGCGGGCGCGTGCAGCACGGCGGCACCGCGCCGCTGGAGCAGCGCGCCCAGCTCGTCGGCGCGGCGCGCGGCGGTCACACCTACGGTGAACCCCGCGAGAGGCCCTTGTTCCTGCCGTCCGGCCTGCTGCTTTTCGTCGTACATGGCGCTCTCCTACCTGGCCCGCATACCGAACGAGCCTGTCAACGGCTCGTGACAGGCTCGGTTCGGCTTGATGTCCGCGGTGTTACCGATACCGCGCCCGTGCCGGGGCCGGGCGCGATCCGCGTCACACTTCGGCGTAGCTGAGCTGCGGCTGCGCCTCCGAGGCGGCCGCGGTGGCCGGAACCCGCCCGGCCGGGCGGCGAAGGTATACGGCCCAGGTAACCGTGAAGCAGGCGCCGTAGAAGGCGAGGAAGGCGACGAAGGCGCCGGTGCCGGAGCCGTAGGAGAGGAAGGACTGGCGGAAGGCGAGGTTGATGCCGACACCGCCCAGCGCACCGACGGCTCCGATGAGCCCCATGGAGGCACCGGACAGGCGCCGCCCGTACGCGGCCGCCTCCTCGCCCTCCAGCCCCTTGGCGACGGCCTTGGCCTGGAAGATCCCCGGGATCATCTTGTACGTCGACCCGTTCCCGAGCCCGCTCAGCACGAACAGCACGACGAAGACCGACACGAACAGGGGCAGCGACTTCTGCATGCTGGCGAAGACGAGCACCGCGGTGGCGGCGGCCATGCCGACGTAGTTCCAGAGGGTGATGCGGGCCCCGCCGTAGCGGTCGGCGAGCCAGCCGCCGACGGGCCGGATGAGGGAGCCGAGCAGCGGGCCGATGAAGGTGAGGTAGGCGGCCTGCAGCGGGGTGCGCCCGAACTGGTTCGTCAGCACCTGCCCGAAGGCGAAGCTGTACCCGATGAAGGAACCGAACGTCCCGATGTAGAGGAAG
This sequence comes from Streptomyces sp. NPDC005728, assembly GCF_040630895.1. Classification (NCBI taxonomy): domain Bacteria; kingdom Bacillati; phylum Actinomycetota; class Actinomycetes; order Kitasatosporales; family Streptomycetaceae; genus Streptomyces; species Streptomyces sp. NPDC005728. The sequence continues at coordinate 5,448 of NZ_JBEXYL010000026.1, read as the reverse complement.
GACATGATCCAGGTGTGAGCGTCCCTGGCGGCGTCCTTCGCCGCGCCCGTGTCGTTCTTCACGGAGGCGAGGTTGTCCATGAACAGAGCGGCGAGGACGGCGGCGACGACGATCAGCGGGATGTAGATCCCGAGCAGCACGCGCGGCCCGCCGCTCGCCCCGATGATCGCGAGGGCGACCAGCTGGATGACCGGGACGCCGATGTTCCCGCCGCCGGCGTTGAGCCCGAGGGCCCACCCCTTCTTCTTCAGCGGGAAGTAGGCGTTGATGTTGGTCATGCTGGAGGCGAAGTTGCCGCCGCCGATGCCCGCGAGGAGCCCCATGACGAGGAAGGTGGAGAAGGACGTACCCGGCTTCATGACGACGAAGGCCGCGGTGGTCGGCACGAGCAGCAGACCGGCCGAGATGACCGTCCAGTTCCGCCCGCCGAAGACGGCGACGGCGAACGTGTAGGGCACGCGGACGACGGCACCGACGAGCGTGACCATCGAGGTCAGCAGGAACTTGTCGGCGGGGGTGAGCCCGTACTCGGGTCCCATGAAGAGCACGAGCACAGACCACATGGCCCAGATCGAGAACCCGATGTGCTCGGAGAGCACGGAGAACCACAGGTTCCGGCGGGCGACCTTCTCCCCGGTCTCCTGCCAGAATCCCTCGTCCTCCGGATCCCAGCGCTCGATCCAGCGGCCGCTGCGACGGGTTGGTGCTGGGGCTGTCATGACGCCTCCACGGGGCTCCGGGGCTCTGGTTCGCGGGTGATGAGTCCCGAAGGTAGGGAGGGCGCGTTTCCTGCCTGTGGCTGTGGGTGACCGGAAGGGAACGTTGCTCTCACTCGGGGAGTGAGCGCGCGGTGAGGGGCGGCCCGCACGCCGCCTGTCATGACAAAGGCCCCGCTGCCGAAGCAGCGGGGCCTTTGCCCACATGGGTTGAGGGGCCGGAGCCTCTCGATCGTGGAGATGGCGGGAATCGAACCCGCGTCCAACGGTGCGGAATCAGGGCTTCTCCGTGTGCAGTTCGCTGTGAGTTTCTCAGCCCCGGCGATCACGCGAACAAGTCGCCGACGGGCTCAGTCACTGTTTGGTTTCCCTCTTCACCCCGTGACCGGGATCAAGGTTTAGTCCCCTAGCTGATGCCAGGATCCGGGTCGGGAACAGCCCCGGGCTGACACTTCGCAAGTCGCTACTTAGGCAGCGAGGGCGAAGGAATCGCGCTTGGTGTTGGCGATTATTTTTTGCGACATATGGTTTACGAGATCATTGCCGCTTCCTCGACACGCTTCCCCTGCTTCGACAGCCGCTGTCGAAACCGATCATCCCCATGTTGTTTTTTCAATCCTCCGAGGAGGCCCTCAGCGAGGGATGCGCACCCGCTGTGAGGTGCAGTGCCATCGTACGTGAACAACGAGCGACGGTGCCACCGTATTCCGGGGCTACGCGCCTCGCTGCTTGCGCTTCGCCGCCGCGATGGCCCGGTCCGACTCCCGCCGGTCCTGCTTCTCCCGCAGGGTCTGGCGCTTGTCGTACTCCTTCTTGCCGCGCGCGAGCGCGATCTCGGCCTTGGCGCGGCCGTCCTTGAAGTACAGAGCGAGGGGCACGATCGTGTGTCCCGTCTCCTGGGACTTGGACTCCAGCTTGTCGATCTCCTCGCGGTGCAGGAGCAGCTTGCGCTTGCGGCGCACGGAGTGGTTGGTCCAGGTGCCCTGGTGATACTCGGGGATATGGGCGTTGTGCAGCCATGCCTCGCCCCGGTCGATCTGGACGAAGCCGTCGGTCAGCGAGGTCCGTCCCTCGCGCAGCGACTTGACCTCGGTGCCGGTGAGCACGAGCCCGGCCTCGTAGGTGTCGACGATCGCGTAGTCGTGCCGGGCCTTCTTGTTCTGGGCGACGATCTTGCGCTTGCCGCCCTTCTCGCCGTCCCTGGTCTTGCCGGCCCCTGCGCCCTGCTTGGGCTGGGACTCCTTCGGTACGTACATTCCCTTGCTCATAGTGCCGTCCATTTTCGCACCATGGAGGGGGTGCGGGGGAAGCGCATTAACGGGACCTACGACGGGTCGCCCAGGCCGGCGAGAACCGTCTCGGCCCGGTTCAGGGCCTCCGGGCCCGCCTCCAGGTCCGGGGTGATGCCCCGGCGGTCCACCGCATGGCCGGAGGGGGTGCGGTAGTGGCCCACGGTCAGCTCGGCCACTGAGCCGTCGGGCAGCTCCGTCGGCATCTGGATGGAGCCCTTGCCGAAGGTGCGGGAGCCGATCACGACCGCGCGGCCCCGGTCCTGCAGGGCCCCGGTGAGCATCTCGGCCGCGCTCATCGTGCCCCCGTCGACGAGGGTGACCAGGGGCCGGGTGGTGTCGCCGGCGGTGTCGGCGTGCAGGGCGCGCTCGGCGCCGTCGACGTCGTAGGTGGCGACCAGGCCGCCGTCGAGGAAGGCGGAGGCGGTGTCGACCGCCTCGGTGACCAGACCGCCGGAGTTCCCGCGCAGGTCGAGCACGATTCCGGCGCCCGCAGGGGCCTGCCGCAGGGCCGCGCGGACGGCGTCGCCGGAACCCTTGGTGAAGGCGGCGATCCGGATGACGGTGACCCCGCCGACCAGCTTGCGCACGGTCACCGAGTCCGTGGACAGGCGGACCCGCTGAAGGGTCTCGCTCCACGCGCGCGTGCCGCGCCCGAGGCCGAGGGTGACCGTCGTACCGGCGGGCGCGTCCTCGGCGTCGCCGCGGAGTAAGGAGACCACCTCGGTGACCGGCCGCCCGTCGACCTTGCTGCCGTCGACGCTGCGCAACCGGTCGCCCTTGCGGATCCCGGCGTCCGCCGCGGGCGAGCCGGGCTGCACCTTCGTCACCTCGATACGGCCGTCCCGCTCACGCCGCGCCCACAGGCCGACGCCGGTGTACTGGCCGTCGAGGGCCTCCTGGAACTCCTGGTACTCGCCCTCGGAGTAGACGGCGCCCCAGCGGTCCCCGCTGCGGCTGACGGCCCGCTCGGCGGCCTCCGTCGGCGACTTCCCGTCGGCCATCGCCTCGGCGGCGGCCTGCTGCACGTCCTCCTGTCCGGGGGACATGTGCGCGGACCCGGCGGCGGTCCTGCGGCCCGCACTGCCGGCCTGGCCGCTGTCCGGGAAGGAGCCGGTGGCTGCGCCCGCGACCAGGACGCCGGCGAACACCAAGGTCAGGGCGGCCCCGCGGCCGATGCGGCGGGGCTGGCAGAACAGGTCACGGCCTGACATGGCGGTGAGTCTAGGACAATGCGAAGGGCCGTACGGTCGGATGCCCGTACGGCCCTCTTGGCATGCGTCACACCTTCAGGTACTTGCGCAACGCGAAGAAGCCCGCCAGGGCAGGCATCAGGACACTGGTGGCGAGGATCAGCGGAAGCTTGGTCAACACCGCGTCCCAGCCTACGAAGTTGATCAGCGTGAGCTTGTTGGACAGGGCCATGCCGTGGTCGATGGTGAAGTAGCGCCCGACGACCAGGAAGACGCAGGCGAGACCGCCGCCGATGAGGCCGGCGACCGCGGCCTCCATGATGAACGGGGCCTGGATGTAGAAGCCGGAGGCACCGACCAGACGCATGATCCCGGTCTCGCGCCTACGGCTGAACGCGGAGACACGCACCGTGTTGACGATCAGCAGCAGCGCGACGAGCAGCATCAGCGCCATCACGCCGAGCGCCGCCCGGTTCATCAGGTTCAGCAGCTGGAAGAGGTTGTCCAGAATCCCCTTCTGGTCCTGCACCGACTGCACGCCGTCACGCCCGTTGAACGCGGTCGCGATCACCTGGTACTTCTGCGGGTCCTTGAGCTTGATGCGGTACGACTCCTGCATCTGGTCCGGCGTCAGCGAGCCGGCCAGCGGGGAGTTGCCGAACTGCTCCTTGTAGTGCTTGTACGCCTGGTCCTGAGACTCGTACGCGACCTTCTCGACGATCGTCATCTTGTCCAGGTCGGCGAGGATCTGCTTCTTCTGGTCCGCGGTGACCGCGCCCTTGGCGCAGTTGACGTCCGACTGCGCGTCACTCTTGTTGCACAGGAAGATCGAGACGTTGACCTTGTCGTACCAATAGCCCTTCATGGTGCTCACCTGGTCGCTCATCAGCAGCGAACCGCCGAACAGTGCCAGGGAGAGGGCGACGGAGACGATGACGGCGAAGGTCATCGTCAGGTTGCGGCGGAGACCGACACCGATCTCCGACAGGACGAACTGGGCGCGCATGGCGTCTGGTTAAGCCTTTCCGTTGCTCGTCAGTGCTGGTAGCCGTAGACGCCGCGTGCCTGGTCGCGGACGAGGCGGCCCTTCTCCAGCTCGATGACGCGCTTGCGCATCTGGTCCACGATGTTCTGGTCGTGCGTCGCCATGATCACGGTGGTGCCCGTCCGGTTGATGCGGTCGAGCAGCTTCATGATGCCGACGGAGGTCTGCGGGTCGAGGTTTCCGGTGGGCTCGTCCGCGATCAGCAGCTTGGGCCGGTTGACGAAGGCCCGCGCGATGGCCACGCGCTGCTGCTCACCACCGGACAGCTCGCCGGGCATCCGGTCCTCCTTGCCGCCGAGCCCGACGAGGTCGAGCACCTGGGGCACGGACTTGCGGATCTCGCCGCGCGACTTGCCGATGACCTCCTGTGCGAAGGCCACGTTCTCGGCGACCGTCTTGTTCGGCAGGAGCCGGAAGTCCTGGAAGACCGTCCCCAGCTGGCGGCGCATCTGCGGCACCTTCCAGTTGGAGAGACGGGCGAGGTCCTTGCCCAGGACGTGCACCTGGCCGTGGCTGCACCGCTCCTCGCGGAGGACGAGCCGCAGGAAGGTGGACTTTCCGGAGCCGGAGGACCCCACGAGGAAGACGAACTCGCCCTTCTCCACCTCCAGGGAGACATCCCGGAGGGCTGGGCGGGTCTGCTTGGGGTAGACCTTGGAGACGTTGTCGAATCGGATCACGGATGCACCACGGGTCGCCGGGGGTAGATGAGCGTGACCATACGCGAACCGGGCGGCCGAGCGCAGGGTCCGGTCGGGGTTGGGTGAGGCTTGTGCGTTTTTGTACGGGCCTGAATTCGGGCTTCTCCGAGCGCCCGCGCCCTTTCCGGGGGAACCTGGCACAGTGGAGGGGGAACGTTCTCGTTCCCGTGTGCGTTGTATGTGTGATGGCCGGTGCAAGGAGGGCGAGCGCATGACGTACGACCGGTTGGTGTGCGCGAACTGCGCGTCGCCCGTGAGCGAGGGCCGGTGCAGGGTGTGCCGTGCCAGCCGCGAGCGACTGCAGCAGGAGGGCTTCTTCACGGGGCTGAACCCCGTGGCGCTGATCACACTGCTCGCGGTACTGATCGCCGCGGTGGCGCTGCTGGCGCACCAGACCGCATAGGAAGACCGCAGAAACGCCGGAAGGGCCATCTGGTGGTCGCCCGCCGCCGACGCGTCTCGTGCGGCGCTGAGGGTCAGGGGTAGGGCCATGGCAAGTGCCGT